>CAZNTY010000453.1:0-2015 GCA_964576085.1 uncultured Undibacter sp.
CGACAATCGCGGCATCGGCCCAGCGGCCGGCGCGAGCGCCCGCGGTCTCGACGTCATCCGTTGCGGGCGCTTCGGCCTCGATGAAATCGCAGAGGCCGCCGAGCGTCCGGTCGGCGGCAACGGCTGCGCCGATCGCGCCCAGCATCTCGTCGAGCACCTGCTCGCGCGGCGTTGAGGCCGTCTCGTAGGCCGCGACCTCGATTGGGATGCGGTGCGTGTAGACGTACGTGAGCGGCGACAGCGTCACCTCGGGTTCGCCCGGCTCGCCATCGCGCACGATGACGAGTCCGCCCGGCGGGATGCGCTCCGCCTTTGCGAGGTTGCGCTTGACGTCGGCATTGGGCAGCGCAGCCGCGACGAGCGCCTTCACCGCATCGAGCACCCGCTCGCGCTTGCTCGTCATCGCAGGCTCGTCACCAGGATCGCGATGACGAAGGCGAACGACAGCAGGGTCGCGAACATCGCGGCGCGTTCCTGTCTCACATTCATTTCCAGTGACTGGCGATCGTGCCTGGCACGCGCCCGGCCCAGCGCTGCGCGATCGAGGCGATGTCGAGGCGCTTTCGCAACGTGACCTGCGGGACCAGGATGAACACCACGACGGTCGAGCGGCCCTTCAGGCGCGTGAACTGCGCGCCTGCCCGCGTGCGGCCGATGTTTGGCCTTGCGAGTCCCTTCTTGCTCAGCCGGGCATTGTCGGCGACGAGCAGCGAGGGACCGCCGCGGCGATAGACGAAGCGCAGCCGCATGCCGGTGCGCCGCTCCCAGCCGCCCGGCGTGATGCGCTTCATTGCGCCGGTGGCGCTCAGGCCCTTCATGCCGGCAGCGGCTGTCGGGATCGCAAGCCACAGGCCACGGCTCGACTTGATGGTCACGCCGCGGTCGAAGGCATCAACGATGTTCGGCGCCTTCGACCAGACGAAGGACGCGGCTTCCAGGCTGATCCCGCCTTCGGGGTAGGTCTTGCCCCGCCAGGTGTTGGCGAGGCGCTGGCCCAGACCCGCGTCCACTATGTCGGCGCGCAGCTCGGTCTTGAGCCCGTCCGTCACCTCACGCATGGCGCTGGTAACGGAGCGCGCCGCGTCTCCTTCGGCCTCGCTCAGCCCCCTGGCGAGATCGTCAGTCTTCAGCGTGAAGCGCATGATTACGGCGAAGGCGCTGCCTCGCAGGTCCACATCAGCCGCACGCTGTCGATGATCGGGGCGGCGACGACCTCGAAGAGTTCGCCGTCAATCTCGACCGTGTCGCCGCTCGCAGGTTCGGGGACCTCCGAACGGCGCACATCGATCAGCAGCGTCGGCAGCACGGCCCGGCTGTCGCCGAAGCCGACCACCTGGTCCGGCCGTCGCGTCACGACGCGGACGGCAGTCCCTGTACCCGCGCCGCCCGCGCGCCAGATCGCATCCATCGCGATGTTCTCGTCAGCGAACAGCGCGTCGGTCGCAACCGCAAACGCGTCCACGATGCCCGCTCAGTTGCTGGTGAGAATCTTCACCGCAAGCCGCGGCCGCTTGTTGACCGGCAGCGGCGAGGCTTCCGTCTTCACGTCGATGGCGCTGCCGTCCTGACGGGCGATCTGACGGGCATAGATCGGCAGGCCGACCGTGTTGACGGTCTCGATCAGGTTCGCCGGCGCTCCGTAGGTCACGAAGGTGTCCATGGTGCCGAGCGGGAATGCAATGCCTTCGCCTGCCGGGATCAGCGTCTCGGTCGCGCCGGTCGAGAGCGTGACGGTGGCGTTGTATTCCTCGAACACAATGCCGGCGAACGGGAAGCGCCGTCGGGTGTCTTCGCGCAGCGGCTGCGCGCCGGTCGAGGAGAAGTACTTGGAGGCGTCCTCGACCTTGGCGTGGCCGATCAGCTTGTCGAAGAAACCGGGGCTGACCAGCGCGAGCACGCCGTTCATGGTCTCGCCCTTGAGCTCGGTCTCGATGTCGCGCAGCACCTCGCGGCACTTGGCCTGGACATTGGTGGTCCCGGTGCCGAGCACGAAGTCCACCGATTGCTGGGCAAGC
>CAZNTY010000454.1:0-2141 GCA_964576085.1 uncultured Undibacter sp.
GGGAACGTCGTTCCGTGCGCTTTCAGGGCGACAAACCCGATCGGCGCCTCCTCGAAGGTCAGCCCGAGCGACAGTAGGCGGTCGACCTCGCGCAGCACATCGAGGGTGGCTGCGGTGATCTCCGGCCCGATGCCGTCGCCCGGCATGACAACGAGATGCGTGCGGTTGGACATCAGCGAGGCTCCGGCTCGTATTGAACGGGCCGGACCTTACTGCTTTTTCGGCGCGAGCGCGCGGGCGCCCAGCAGGATGCCGAGCGAGATCAGCCCGATGACGGCAGCCTGCCAGTGGCCGGCTGCGGCCAGGCCGAACGTGCCCGCCCAGGAAATCGAGGAGAACGCCTCGGCGAAGGTCGCCACCCGCGATGAGGTCTGGCGGCGGCGAAAGTGCTTGCGTTTGGCCTGGGTGCGGAACCAGAGCTGGATCAGCGTCGCCGAGGCCGCCGATACGCCGATACCTGCGAGCGCGACCAGCGCATCGGATGGCGAGGCGAGCGTCATGGCGATGATGAACGGCGAGAACACCGCCGCGACACTGCCGGTCACGGCTTCCATTTTGGCGCGCAGTATCCATTGTGGCGGCACCGGCGCGGTGGCGACCAGATCGGGCGCGTCCTCGCCGGAGATGGCAAGCCAGGCGAGCCCGCCGGCGAGTTGGCCTGCGCCCATGACCAGCACCGGGACCAGCAGCACGAGATCCTCGTTGTGGGAGCCGAACGCGCGCCACAGCATCAACGCAGGCGGCAATAGATAGAGGAGCTGCATCAGGGTCTGCGACGCGAGCCACGGATCGCGGCGGAGCAGCACCCATTCCTTGTGACGAAGTGCTGCGCGCGGCGACGCCTTGCGGAAGCCGGCGTGACGGCGCCGGTGGGTGACTCCGGTGGCGGACACGCCCGCCGCCGCCGCGGCATGCTCGCCGAACCGCGTGGAGAACACCATGATGGTGGCGGCGAGGATCAGCAGTCCGATGCTGAGCACGGCGGCGAGCGCCGTGAAATCGCCGAGCACGGCGCGGGCCGGCCACCACACCAGGCTCCCGATGGCCGGCACCAGCGATACCAGCAAGTCGGACTTGAGGAACGTAAAATAGGAGAGGGTGCCGTAGGACAGGATCGCCGCGACTTGCAATCCGATCACGAAAGTCGCGCCGACCACGGCGGCAACCACCTGCGCGGCGAACCGCGTGCGCTTCGGCCCGATGGTGCGGAACAGCGCCACCGTCAGCGCAACCGAGAGCCCGGCAGCCAGCGCGCCGACCGCCACCACGACACCGTAGGCCGACAGCCAGCGCGCGCCGCCGCGCCAGACCAGGATGTTGATGAATGGTGCGGCGATGAGGATCGCCATGACCATGGTGGACACCGCCATGGTCGCGATGCGGACCGCGAACACCCGGCGCGACGCAATCGGAGACGATAGGATCAGGTCGAGATCGGACCGCGCGTAGAACGCCCGCGTCACGGACTCCATGGCCTGCGACATCATCAGCGACCAGGCGAGGATCGCGCAGCCGGTGATGACCACCAGGGTGCCGCGGTCGGGATCGGGTGCGATCTGGGCAAACTTCGCGACAATCGAGTATGCAATCAGGTGCATCGCGATGCCGAAGCCCGCGAAGGCCGCGATCACCGCGCGCGCCCGCCGCGGCCGGCCGGCGGTCAGCATCGACCACCAGTCGCGCCACGCCAGGCGGAACTCGTGATGCGCGAGCCAGGTGATCGAAGCAGGCTGGCTCACGCCGCCTCCGCCTGCTCGGCCACCAGCGTGAGGAAGGTGTCCTCCAGGCTCTGGTCGCCTTTGCCGGCCTTGCGCCGCAGTTCGTCGAGCGAGCCTTCCGCGATCAGCCGGCCGCCGGCGATCACGCCGATCCGGTCGTGGCGCAGGCGCGTGCCGACCACCTGATCGGCTGGCTCGGGCTTGCCGTGCATGCGCACGAGCGCTGCGAGGGCTTTTCCAAGGGCATGCGGCAGAAGGTGGCGCTGGCGGGCGCGCTGGTGCACGACCCTCGGCTGATCATCCTGGACGAACCCCTCACCGGCCTCGACGCGGGCTCCGCGCGTCAGGTCAAGACCGTGCTGCGCGAGCGCGTCGCCGCCGGCGGCACCGTGGTGATGACGACGCACATCCTCGAGGTGGCCG
>CAZNTY010000455.1:0-10642 GCA_964576085.1 uncultured Undibacter sp.
TCTTGGCGCCGGTCGGGATCGATAGCTGCCAGCCGTCGACCAGGCCATCCTGCATGCCGTTGGTGAATTTCGGCACCGGCATGAAGGCGAGGTTGGGCCCGTTTGCCTGCATGTTGTTGAGGCTGACCAGCCAGTGTGACCCCTGGAAGAAGAAGCCACAACGGCCGGCCTCGACCAGACGCTGCACCTTGTCGGGACTCATGAGCCCGACGTCGAGCGGCATGACCTTGTCTTTCTTGATGATGTCGACGAGCCAGTTCACGACCCTTGCCGATTCCGGCGTATTGAAGTGGGCACTGCCGTCCTTGTTGAAGAGATGGCCGCCCTGGCCGTACACCGCCGGAACGAAGAACTTCTCACCGGAATCGCCGACCGGATCGAAGCCGAGGCCGACACCGACAAAGTTCGGGCCTTCCATCTCCTGCATTTTCTTGGCGTCTTCGACCAGCTCGGCAAGCGACTGCGGCCGGTCCTTGCCCATCTTGGCGAGCAGATCCTTGCGGTAGAGGAAGCCGAACAGGCGTATCTCATACGGCACGCTGTAGTGCTTGCCTTCGGAGATCGTCGACGGCAACAGGATCAGGTCGTCACGATCCTTCTTGTCCAGCTTGTCGAGATACTTGTCCAAAGGCTGGATCGCGGCGGCGCTGATCTGCCGCGGCATGCGTGCCGGCAGCAGCATCGCCAGATCCGGCACTTTGCCGGAGCGCGCGGCCTTGAGCACCGCAAGGTTGATCTCGTTCCAGGCGATGACCGTGGTCTTGATCTTGATGTCCGGATTCTTGGCTTCGAAGGAGGTGATGACGTTATTGAGCGCCTTCGAACGCGCATTGGTTCCGGCTGGATCAACGAAACTCCAGAGTTCGAGCGTCGTTTCGGCGAGCGCCGTCGCCGACATAGCGGTCGCTATTGCGACCGCCAGGAGCAGCTTCTTGACTATTCCCATTTGCAACCTCCCTGTTTCCTTCCCGTGTTTGTCGCCGGACCCGCCGTTTCGAGCCCGCTGGTTTTGCGATCCGTTGCCCGTCCGTCAGCCCTTCACCGCTCCGGCCGACAATCCCTGCACGAACGATTTCTGCATGAATCCGTACGTGATGAGCACCGGCAGCAACGCAATCATCGCGTCGGCTGTGAGCCGTCCCCATTGCAGGCCCACTTCGGTCAGGTTCGAGTAGATGCCGACCTGGACGATGCGCGCCGAATCCGACTGCACCAGGCTGTAGCCGATCAGGAACTCGTTCCAGATGTTGGTGAAGATCAGCACCGTGCCGGCCAGCAGGCCGGGCTTGAGCAGCGGCAGCACGATGCGGAAGAACGCGCCGATCCGGGAGCAGCCGTCGATGCGCGCGGCTTCCTCGAGCTCGAGAGGAATACCGATGACAAAACCACGAAGCAGCCAGATCAGAGTCGGCGTGAGCCAGGCGCTGTACACAAGCACCAGGCACCAGATCGTATCGTAGAGGTTTGAGTAGACCGCCATCAGGTAGAGCGGGATCACCACGGCGACACCGGGGATCATGACGGTCGAGAACATCATGAACATCAGCAGTTCACGGCCACGGAAGCGGTAACGCGCGACAGCGTGCGCGGCGAGCGAGGAGCAGGTCAGGCAGATGACGACCGACGCCAGCACGATGAGGATCGTGTTGAAGAGATAGTGCAGGAACTGCGGATTGACGAACACGCCGTAAATGTAATGTTCAAGCGTCGGCGAATGCGGATAGAGCGTCGGGGGATACTGCGAGATTTCGGCAGTGGTCTTGAATGACGTGATCAGGGCCCACAAGATCGGCACCAACGTGAAGATGACGGCGAGAAGCATGAAGGCCAGCTGCCAGACCGTCGTAACCTTCTTTTTGCGCCGCGGGGAATAAGGCTTCGCTGTTTCAGTAATACTCATGCGCCATGCTCGGTTCGCAGCACGCGGACGAAGGCCGCGGTGAAAAGCAGATTAAGGATGAAGATCATCACCGCGCCGGCCGACCCGACGCCGAGACGAAAGATCGTGAACGCTTCGCGAAACACCTTCAACGGCATCGTCTCCGTCGCACCGTCAGGGCCGCCTCCGGTCATGACCAGAACAGTCTCGACATTTTTAAAGGCGTGCAGCGAGATCAGGATCAGCGCGATCATCGTCGTGTTGCGCACCAACGGAAAGGTTATATGGACGAAACGTTGCCAGCCGGACGCGCCGTCGATCTGCGCCGCTTCAGTGAGATCGCGGGGCACGGTCTGTAACGCGGCAAGAACGAATACCATCACCAGCGGGAAGCTCGCCCAGGCGCTTGCGACGATCACCGACGTCATCGCCGCGGCGGGGCTGGAAATGATGTTTGGCATCGACAGCCCGATCGAATTCAGCAGATAGGGGGCGAGCCCATACTGTGGATTTCCAAGCCAAGCCCACATCAACGCGCCGACAAGGTTCGATACCAGCCACGGCAGAATCAGAATCGTGCGCAAGATCGAGCGGAACGGGATCGGATTCGACAATATCCAGGCCAGCGCAAAGCCGAGCGGCAGAGCAATCGCAACCGTGCCGGCGACGAACACCAGTGAGTTGATGATGGTGCCGATGCCGTTGAGATGGAACAGGTAGGACGAATAGTTGTCGAGACCGACGTAGCGGCCCAGCGAGACGTTTCGTGTCCGATAAAAACTTTGCAGGATGGCGTAGCCGATCGGAATAAAGGATACGGCGAGGATCAGCACGAAGGCAGGCGAAATCGTCAATAGTGGATAGAGTGTCTTGCCACGTCGTCGTCGACCGCGGAATCCATCGACAATTGCGAGATCGACCTGGTCGTCCTCATGCACGGCCATTGAGCAGGCTCCGTTCACTGAGGCTGTCGAACAGGCAGGCGCGATCCGGGTCGAAGCTTAGTCCGATGACTTGTCCCGCTTTGATCGCACTGCGTCGCCCCGGCGCGACGCAAACTGGTGTTTGTCCAAGCTTGCCATGCAGGAGGATTTCACGACCAAGCGGCTCGAGCACGTCGACGACGCACTTGAGCGAGCTCTGGTCCTCGATCTCGAAATGTTCGGGGCGCATCCCCAGGGTCACGGCCTGGCCCTCAGTAACGCGCGCCTGGCGTGGAATTGGCAGCCGGATTCCTTCGGGCGTTTCGAGCACCGGAGCACCGCCATTCGGCCGGATATGGCCGGCAAACATGTTCATCGCCGGCGAGCCGATGAATTGCGCGACAAAGACGGTCGCCGGGTGATCATAGAGCTCGAGAGGACTCGCGATCTGCTCGATCTTGCCGTTGCGCATGATGGCGATGCGATCTGCCATCGTCATTGCTTCGATCTGGTCGTGGGTAACGTAGACCGCGGTGCTTTTAAGCCGCTGATGCAGCGCCTTGACTTCGACCCGCATCTGGACGCGCAGCTGCGCATCAAGGTTCGACAGCGGCTCGTCGAACAAAAAGACCTGGGGATCGCGAACCATGGCGCGACCCATGGCAACCCGCTGTCGCTGCCCACCTGACAATTGGCGCGGATGACGCTCGAGCAGGCCCTCGAGTCCAAGCACGGCGCTCGCGCTTTCGACCCGGCGGGCGATCTCGGCCTTGGAGGCACCGTGCAGTTTTAAGCCAAACGCGAGGTTGTTGTAGACCGTCATATGGGGGTAGAGCGCGTAGCTCTGAAACACCATCGCAATGTCACGGTCGCGGGGGTCGACATCGTTGACCACCATGCCGTTGATCGAGATGGTGCCGGCACTGACGTCCTCGAGGCCGGCGATCATCCGCAGCAGGGTGGACTTGCCGCACCCGGACGGCCCAACCAAAACCAGAAACTCGCCTTGCGCGATGTCGAGGTCGACCCCATGGATGACCTCGATGTCGCCGAAAGTCTTGCGCACGCCGCGCAATGAAACGGCCGAGGTCATGCGGATGCTCTGCCGAAAGCCAATACAGAGCTCATAATTTTCCTCCGCTCCTGGACCTTTGTCGTTATTGCTGGTCTAATGGTCTTATAGGTATCCCACTATGAAGAAACGAGGCTTCATGGTCAAGGCGCGCCGGCCGACAACTGCTCGAGTTTCACGGATCACGAGCGGACCGTTTTTGAGGAAGGCAACCCGCGCGACGCGCCGTTCGCGTCAGGCGTCGCCGGCACCGCCGTGTCTATTTTCCTATGATGCTCGGCCGGCTCGCGTGAGACATCGCGAACCAGCCTCACCACGTGCCGTCTCGCAACGCTGCTTCAACCAGGGAAATCATGTCGCGCCTTTCAGAATGCTACAACGTCGCTGATTTTCGTGAAGGCGCTCGCCGCCACCTGCCGAAATTCATATTCGAATTCATCGATCGCGGTGCCGAGGATGAGGTCGCCCTTGCCGACAACGTCGAGGCCTTCCGACGAATCAAGCTACTTACAAATTTCTGTGTCGATCTCACCGACCGCGATATGGGCACCGAGCTTTTCGGCAAGCGCACCAGCTTGCCGCTGGTAATCTCGCCGACCGGCGTCGCCGGCCTGTGCTGGTACAAAGGCGAGCTTGCGCTGGCCAAGGCCGCTGCAAAGGCTGGCATTCCCTTTACGATCTCGTGGGCGTCACTCACGTCGATGGAGACGATCGCGAAAGAGGCTGGCGGCCGACTCTGGTATCAGCTCTACTATTGGACCGAAGAAGATCTGTCCTTTGAGACGATCGCGCGCGTGCGGGACCTCGGTTACGAAGCGCTTGTCGTGACGATCGATACCGCACTCGGACGCAGCCGCGAATACAACGATCGTAACGGCTTTACCGACCCGATCACGTTCAACCGAAAGATTCTCTTCGATCTGGCGCAGCGTCCGCGCTGGTGCCTTGGCGTCATGGGCCGTTATCTGACCACGACCGGAATGCCGAAGCACGAGAACTTCCCGCCTAAATATCGCGACAGCAAGGAAAAGCCGGTCAATCATCCGGGCTTGAGCTGGAAGCACATCGAGAAAATTCGCGCATTCTGGCCGCGCACGCTCATCATCAAGGGCATCCTCAGCGAGGTCGATGCGATCAGGGCTGTCGAATGTGGGGCTGATGGAATCTCGGTCTCCAACCACGGCGGCCGGTCGCTGGACAGCGCGGTGCCGCCGATCGAGATTCTTCCGGCGATTGCGGCAGCGGTTGGCAGCCGCACGACGATGCTGCTCGATGGCGGCGTCCGGCGCGGCACCGACATCATCAAGGCGTTGGCGCTTGGCGCAAAGGCTGCGCTTATCGGCCGGGCTACCCTCTATGCCACGGCGGTTGCCGGGCAGGCAGGCGCGGACAAGATGCTTGGCATCATCGGCACCGAGTTCGAGAAGAACATGGCCTATGTCGGTTGCAGACGGGTTTCTGAAGTCGGTCCGCACATCCTGGCGCCTAATACAAGGAAGGCGTTGGGACTCCCCAACGGCTGAGCGCCGCACGATCGAGAATGGTTTTTCTGCAATTTATGAATGGGCTCGAAGGTCGCAATGATGGACGGTTCAAAGGCTGGCGTAATCCGCGCCTATGTCGGCAGCTACACCACCGCGGACCGCAAGGCGCGCGGCGACGGCATCCATGCTTATTCGGTCGACCTGAAGACCGGACGGTGGACGCATATCGACCATCTTGGCGGCTTGACCAATCCATCCATGCTGCGGACCAACTGCGCCGGCACCCGGCTCTACAGCGTCCACGGCGACCTCGACTATGTCACCGCCTGTGCGGTCGATCCGGCAACCGGCCGGATAACGGAACTCGGTCGTGCTGCATCCGGCGGCGTGAATGGCGTCAGCCTCGCGCTCGACCCTACCGAGCGCTATCTTGCCGTCGCCAACTACCGGAGCAGCAACGTTGCGCTGCTGCCGATTGCCGAAGACGGCGCGTTGCGCGACGCCAGCCAGATATTCAGGCTCAGCGGCACGCTCAACTCATTGCGACGTGTCGGCCATCAGGAAGGGCCGCACCCGCACGACGTGACGTTCGACCCGAGCGGGCGTTATTTGCTTGCCGTCGATAAAGGACTCGATGGGGTCACCGTGCTGCGCTTTGACGGCGAAGAACTCCATGCGCATCGGTTTGTCGCTGCTCGCGGCGGCGCCGGTCCGCGCCACATCACATTCGATTCAACGGGGCAATGGGCGTGGGTCTGCAACGAACTCGAGTCATCCGTCACGGCCTATCGCTGGACGGCCGATACTGGCGTGCTGACGCCGACTGACGTCGCTTTCACGCTTCCGGCGGACTTCGTCGACGAGAACACGACGGCAGAGCTTGCATTCCATGCAGGGACTCGAACGCTTTACGTGTCCAATCGCGGACATGACAGCATAGCGATGTTCCGCTTCGATCCGAAAGATGGCTCGCTCAAGCCGGTCGGCTTTCGGGCGAGCGGCGGCAAGTGCCCGCGCTTTTTCGCGATCGATCCGACGAATCGTTTTCTTTACGTGGCGAATGAAAACAGCGACACCGTGGTTTCATTCGCGATCGATCCTAGTGACGGACGGCTGACGCAAATCGGCGCGCCGGTTCCAAACGGAAGCCCGGTCACGATCGCCTTTACGGTCGCACCGTAGACAGCTTAGAAACCGACGCGACGAGTCGCCGTCAGGCCTTCCGGTGCCCTGTTTTCTTCCATTTGAGCGCCGGCTCGATGGCTGCGGCTGAAGCGCCGCTTGCGATCAAGGCCTGCATCTCCGCCTCAGCTTTCTCGACGTCTTCAAGCTCCCTGAAAACATCGGAAAGCCGCGAGGGCGGTAAGACCAGAAGGCCGTCAAGCCCGCCGACCAGGATGTCGCCGGGACGGACCTGCGCACCGGCACAGACGACCGGAACGTCGAGCGCCATGGCTTCCATTCCGACCGGAATGCGGGCGGTGATGCCGCGCGAGAAAACAGGCAGGGAAATCTGGCTCATGCCGGCGCCGTCACGGACCATCGAGTCCGCGACGATCGCAGCCAGCCCACGATTCTTGGCGAAATTGACAACATTGTCGCCGATCAGGTTGTCGGAGGTGCCGCCGCCAGCGATGACGAGAATGTCTCCGGGATTGAGTGACTCGACGATGGCGTAGGTCGATTTGCTCAGGCCGTCGGAGCCGCGTTTCGGCCCGTAGAGCAAAGTGCGCGCGACACCGACCACGCCGCCATTAAGCCCGTTGATCGGTCGAACCGCATCCATCCAGCCGAAAATGCCGAGACGCGTCATGACATCGGAGATGATGCCCTGATCAACAGTCGCCAGCCGTTTCCTCTGTTCCTCTGTCAGTGCCACTCTTATTCTCCCTAAAATTGCGTCCCTGTACCTTCTGCGGGCTAGGCCAACTCATCGCGACCGTCCGGCCCCGTCGTGACAAGAGGAGGCCGCCCGTCCTTGCTATTGGTCAGGCCCCAATAAAGGCGGTCGACACGTTGCAGATGATTACGCATCGCCGTGGCCGCGGCATCGGGATCACCCGCCTTGATCGCCTCGAAGATGCGCTTGTGGTCGCGATAAGCCGCCGCGGTCGCGCCGGGAGCGCGGCCGGTGACTTCACGCACTGAAATTGCCCAAATTGCCATGGACTCATAAAGCCCGGTGAAGATCGGGTTGCCGGAGATCTCGGGAAGGATGACATGGAAGCGGACGTCGGTTGGAACGAAGGACTGACCGGTCTCAAGCGCCCGTAGATTGTCGGCGAGCGCCTCTTCAAGCCGCTTGACGTCGGCGCCGGTGCGGACCTCAGCGGCATGGCGGGCAATCGCGGTTTCGAACAGCAGCCGTGCTTGCTGGAAATGGCGAACGCCGTCAGGCTTGGCAAGAAAATGGCGGGCCGCGCCGGCGAGTTGCTCGATCAGGCGGCCGGCGGTCGGCGACGTCACCCGCGCCCGCTCGCCGCTGCTGATCTGCACGAGCCCCATCTTCTGCAATGCAAACAGGGCTTCCCGAACCGAGGTGCGGCCGACGCCAAAGGCGTCCATGATCTCGCGCTCGGACGGCAGCTGGTCGCCCTCCGCGTATTCGCCGGAGAGAATCATGCGCTCGATCTCGGCGGCGACGTCCTCGTAGAGCTTGTGACGTCGGATCGTTCGGGCGATCTTCAATATCGATACCTATCAGACTGTCTTCTTAGTAGACCAATAGTTATTCCGGTTCCCGGAGTCAATCAGACCACAATTTTCGCGTGTGTGTTCTCCAACCGGGCCAACGACGAATGAGAGCGCATGCGGGTTGCATCCCTCTCCTTTCGACATTTTCGACGAATGGGCGTCTTTTGGGATCGTATCCTGCCCTCTGCCCAGGAATATCGACCAGCCTCAGGTGCACAGAGATGCACGCTGCATTGTGCCCCGCATGCTGTCCAATGATCTTCCAGCTCTTGGGAGATCCACGCCGGCTACGATTGTGCCAGCGTAAGAAGATCTCCGAGCTTCACATTGCCTCAATACCCGTTTGTTACCGCCGAACGGTTGTATGTTGAGTAGTTGATTTCACGTTGAAAGCCGATGGTACGCGCCAGAACGGGCGGCGAGTCAATAAGATGCCCACGCGGCGCTCGTCATGATGATGAAGGCCGTAGTATTGATGGGAATCACTTAGAGTTATCGACTTGAATTCCAAGGTCGCGTAGCGTGGCGATGAGCTTCGTCGGCTCGAACGGCTTTGTTAGAATTTGAACGCGACCGTCCGGGTCAAACCGCCGATGGATGCTCTCGTCGGCAAATCCGGTCGCAAGGACGATCGAAAGATCGGGACGCATCTTGCGGATTTCAACGACCAATTCATCGCCGGGTTTGTCCGGCAAGCCAAGGTCGATGATGGCGCCCCCGAGCATTTCTCCGACATCCCGCATCTTGGTCATTGCCTCAGCGAAACTGCCGGCCTCCTCCGTGCGACAGCCCGCGTCGGCAAGAGTGTCGACAACAAACATGCGCAGGAACACTTCATCTTCCACAACAAGAAGGCACGCGGGATCCCGGCGGCTGTCACGGTCGAGAATTTGGCGCACGCGTGCTGCGAGCGCGGTGAATGAGAACGGCTTGTTGAGCAACTCCACGCCGGGATCGAGACGACCGTCATGAATCAAGGCCGCGCCGGCATAGGCTGTCGTCATCAGGACCTTTAACGCGGCTCTATGGTCTCGGGCGCGTTCTGCCAGGGCTCGCCCATGAATCCCGCCCGGCAGACCGAGATCGGTGAACAAGAGATCGATTTTCGATTCCCGTTTAAGGATATCGAGAGCTGATGTGGCGTCGGTAGCCTCCAGCACGACATACCCAAGCTCCCGCAGGCTCCCAACCGCGTAGCTGCGCACGTTATCGTCATCCTCGACGACCAGAATCGTCTCCCCTGGCCGGCTTCGAGGAGCTTGCGTCACATCTGTCAGCGCTGCACCATGCCGCCACTCCTCAGTCTTGGCCTGCCGCGCCTTTGGCAGATAGATGCGAACCGTCGTGCCCATGCCGGGCTCGCTGTAAAGCTTCACATGACCGCCGCTCTGCGCGACAAAGCCGTAGACTTGGCTTAGTCCAAGGCCGGTTCCCTGGCTGGCAACCTTGGTCGTGAAGAACGGTTCAAAAACCCGCTTGACCACGTCGGGCGCCATCCCGCTTCCCGTGTCCGTGACGGAGATCAAGACATGGGGCCCGGAAGTGGCCTCGATGTTGGCGGCGGCATAGACGAAATCCAGCTCTATATTGGAAGTCTCGATGGTCAAACTGCCGCCGGACGGCATGGCATCCCGGGCATTGACCGCGAGGTTCAGAATTGCGGCCTCGAGCTCCGTCGGATCAACGTCCACGCTCCAGACATCGGCGGCAAGTATCGTCTGAACGCTGATAGTCTCGCCAAGCGTGCGTTGGAGCAGATCGGACATCCCGGACACGAGCGCGTTCGGATCAAACACCTTGGGCTCGAGCGGCTTGCGCCGGGCAAATGTCAGCAGCCGCTCGGTCAGCACCGCCGCGCGCCGCGCCCCATGTTTGGCGTTCTCGAGCGCCCGCGCCAGCTCCGGGTCTGCGATTCCCATTTTTCGTTGCGCGCTCTCGATATTGCCCAGGACCACGGTGAGCAGATTATTGAAATCATGCGCGATCCCGGCCGTGAGTTGTCCAACCGCCTCCATCTTGGCCGAATGGCGCAGGCGCTCGTCCATGGCTTTGCGGGCAGAGACGTCGCGCAGACTCGCCAGGCGCGCAGGCCGGTAATTCCAGGTGGTTTCAACGACCCGGATCTCAGCGTCGACCTGGCCACCGCCAGGCCGGTGAACCGCGATCTCTGTTGTTTCGCCGACGAGAAATGGAATGCCGATCGGGGAGCCGATGAGCTCCTCGGCCGGACGCGCAAAAAGCTGTTCCGCCGCCGGGTTGGCAAACAACACAAGGCCTTCTTCATCGACGACGATGATTCCATCCGCGTTCTTCTCGATAAGAAAGCTGATGTCGGTCTGATCGATGCTGTTCCCCGAGAGACGTGACATGTTATCGGTCAAAATCGCCTGACGAGTATGGATGCAGTCCCGCATGCCTCAGTGATTTGCGGCGTCTCCGCCGGTGAAGACGTTCGGCGCTTCCCTGAACGGGCTGCCAAGGTGCATGCCGCTATTGTCGATGGTAAATCGTCGGATTTCCTTGGCATGCTCGCTGCCACGCATCTTCAGCACCATGAGACCCCGGTGCATTGTTTCCTTCTCCTGGATGT
>CAZNTY010000456.1:0-8196 GCA_964576085.1 uncultured Undibacter sp.
AGCTTTCGCCAAGCTCGGACCTGATCCAGGTGCAGCGCCTGAAAAAGCGCAAGCTTGTGCTGCGTGACAGGATCCGCGTGCTGGAAGATCAGCTCACGCCGGACATCATCGCCTAGCTCCCCGGCCCGCCCCGATTTTGGAGAGCCGTTTACTATCCACGGCGGCGCCTTCGGCCGCGCCGGCCCCGTAAAGCCAATGTTAATCGCGCCGGTCCACCGTCGGCCGGCGATATCGACGTGGTTTCTCACGAGGCCCGTGGCGATGAGTTTAAGCTCGCTTGTGCGCGCGCTCCGCAGCGCGACCCCTGCGCCGCGCACCAGCCCGGTATCGCGGCTGACGGTCGCGCTGACCTTCACGCTGCTGGCGATCGGAATCGCCGCGTCGATCGCGACGAAATTCACCCTCGCTTCGCTGCCCAACATCGTGTTGCTGGTGATCGGCATCGTGACCCTGGACGTTCTCATCCAGCATGCGCCTCGGGTGCGGATCGTCGAGGCGATCCAGACAATCCTCTACGGCGTCCTTTATCTCATCGTCACCTGCGTCTGCGGCGTGCTCGCCGCCTATGCCATACAGCGGTTCGCTTTTCCGCTACAGGACGAACTTCTGTCGCGCGCCGACGCGACGCTGGGATTCGACTGGCTCGGCTACGTTCGCTGGGTCGATCATCACGCGACGGTGCAGGCCATCCTCCATTTCGCCTATGACACGATCTCGGTGCAGATTGCGCTTCCGGTCCTCGTCTTGGCCGCGTCGAACAGGCTGAACGAGCTGCGGGTCTATCTCGCCGCCTTCGCCATCGCCTTCACCGTCACGATCGTCATCTCCGCGCTGATGCCGGCGGCGGGGCCGATCGCGTTCGTCGACCGCGCGACGTTTCACGTTCTGCACTTCACCGGCGCCACGCCGATCGACCATCTGACGCGCCTGCGCGCGGCCGGCCCGCTCATCATGGATGACTTCCCGGGCGGCATCGCCACCTTCCCGTCGTTCCATTCGACCGTCGCGGTGCTGACGCCGCTGGCGCTGCGCAGCCATCGCCGGATCTTTGCCGCGCTGCTGGTGCTCAACGCCGCCATGCTGGCCGGGACGATCAGCGAAGGCGCGCATTATTTCATCGACGTGCTGGCCGGGAGCGGAATGGCGGTGTTCGGCTATGCGGCGGCGCAACGGCTGATCGCGGCCGAGGATCGGCTTTGCCGCCGGCTGGAGCGCCCGCGCAGCCCAGCCTATTCCACCGGCGCCTAAAGGCTGCCGCGTTCCCGCTTTCGCACATACATCGCGCGGTCGGCGGCATCGATCGCTTGCGCCGGCGTGTCGAGCGGACTGAGCGCCGCGATGCCGGCGGAGGCGCCGACCGACAGCGCGACACCGCCGCGCTCGACCGTGACGGCGGCGACCGCCTCCTCGAGATCACGCGCCTTGGACCCGGCATGCGCCTCGCTGACGTTCCACATCAGCACCGCGAACTCATCGCCGCCGAGCCGCGCCACCACGTCCGATGCGCGCACCCGCGCCGCAAGCGCCGCCGCGACAGCTTTCAGCAGGTCGTCTCCGGCCGCATGGCCGCAGCGGTCGTTGACCGCCTTGAAGCCGTCAAGGTCGATATAGATCAGCACGGCGTCGGTGCCGTAGCGCTTGACGTAGGCGATCGAGCGGGCGAGCTCGCGCTCGAACCCGCGCCGGTTGAGGATGTCGAGCAGCGGATCGATGTCGGCGCGGGCTTCGAGCTCGATGATCCGGGCGCGCGCGGCGCGCAGTTCGGCCTTCAGACGCACGACCTCGTCGACCGGACCCGTCTTGCCTGCCTCCGACGTGTCCGGCTTCTTCAAGTGGCACCTAACGGGTTGGCCGCTCCGTCAGATCCGCATCACGTTGGCGGTGCGGTTCTCGATCTCACCGCGGATCTGCGCATAGATGCGCGGGTTGCGCGCGGAGAGAATCTGCAAGGCGGCGAGCACCGCGTTCGACGGCTCGAGCACCGTCATCACCGGCACCGCGCTCGGCGCGCGCAGGCACGACCACACGTCGTCAGGGAAGTCCTTGGCGCTCGCCGGCACGGTGATGACCGGCGCGGTCGACAGCGCCGAGAGCACCGGGCCGGCTCCGTTGGAGCGGCCGATATAGGCGATCACCACGGTGTCCGGCACGTCCTGGAGCATCCGGTACAGCGTCTCGGCGCCCTTGATGGGCTCCTTGTGGATCGAGCAGGTCACGACCGTCATCATGTCGGCAAGCTCGCCCAGCGCCTTGCTGAAGGCTTCGGTGTTGTCCTTCTCCGAGCCGCGCCACAGGATGATGCGCTGCTGCGGCACATGGAAACGCGCGGTGATCTCGGCAACACGGCGGTATTTGGCCGCGACATCGTCGAGCGCACCGCCGTCGCGATAGACCTGCTTGTCGATGTAGCCGCCGTTCTCGACCACGCGCCAGCTGTCGTTGTCGATCACGTCGGCGAGCAGCAGGGTGCCTTTGGCATCGAGGCCGAATTCGACCTTGAAATCGACCAGCCTGCCGCCTTCGAGCTGCCAGCACTTCTCCAGCACCAGGAAGGCTTGCCGCGCGATGCGCGACATGTCCGGGTAGAGCTTGGCTTCGTCCGGCCGGGTGAACACGTCGGCGTCGGACAAAACCAGGAACGGCTCCTGGCCGATGATCGGCTTGGCCGGATTGAACAGCGCGATCTTGCCGTCGTCGCCACGGACCATCAGCGGATCGTCCGCGACCAGCGGCCTGCCCTTCCAGGTCTTGTCCTTGGTCTTGAGGAAGAACTCGACGATCAGCTTCGGAAACAGCTGCCCTTTGGTGAAATGCGGCGTGCGCTTAAGATAGGAGCCGTGCGCCTCGCGCCGCACCACCACCTCGTAAGGCAGCATCGTGCAACTCGGCGCGACGAACGAGGTCGGGCTGTCCTGCTCGACGAAGGCGACCGGCAGGCCGCAGGCCTTGAGCAGCCTGAAGACATTCGACGTGGTGGCGTTGGCGAGACGGCCCTTGTCCGGGATGATGTCATGCTTGGCGCCGTCACCGGCGGTGATGTCATCCTTGGAAACGACCGAGACCAGGTCGCCGCCCTTGATCTGGAAAATTTTCTTGGTCTTGCCCTCGGTGATGAGAGCGCCGAGCGGCTGCGTGGAGGCTTGAATGTTCACGGGTTTGGTTCCCAACCAGAGCATTGGAAACGGCTAGGTTTACACCGAATCCCCCGGCATGATGAAGGGTAAACTGAGGCTTGTGGGTATTTCGACAGGCGGAAACGGCCGGCTCGCGCGAAGGACCGATGATGGCACTGACCCTGTATTTCCATCCGCTCTCCTCCTACTGCCACAAGGTCCTGATCGCGCTCTACGAGAACGGGACGCCGTTCACGCCCCAGGTCGTGGACCTGTCCGACGCAGCGCAGAACGCGACATTCAAGGCCCTGTGGCCGGTCCGCAAGTTCCCGGTGCTGCGGGACGGCGACACGATCGTCCCGGAATCGACCGGCATCATCGAATATCTGGCGGTGCGCCATCCTGGCCCGGTGAGATTGATCCCGGACGATCCGCAGGCCGCCCTCACCGTGCGGGAGCAGGACCGGTTTTTCGACCTCCACGTCCACTTTCATACGCAGAAGATCATCACCGACCGCATCCGCCCGGCGGGCGCGAGCGACGTGTTCGGGGTGGCGCAGTCGCGCGAGGCGCTCGACACGGCGCTCGCGGTTGCCGACCGGCGGATGGCGGGACGGACATGGGCGGCCGGCGATGCCTTCAGCATGGCGGACTGCGCGGCAGCGCCGCCGCTGTTCTACGCCGACCTGCGGGTCGCGCCGCTCGCCGGCCGCTACGATAACCTCGCCGCCTATCTCGGCCGCATGAAGCAGCGGCCGTCTTACGCCCGCGTGCTGAAGGAGGCGGAGCCCTACCTGCACATGGTCCCGGCCTAGCGCAGCATCGGGGCGGGGGTGTCGCGGGCCTGATAGATCGCGGCGAGCAGCAGCGCGACGAACAGAGGCCAGCCGATGAAAGGCACGAACCGCACCACGAGCCGGCGGTAGATCGCCCGGGCCCGGTTTTGGTCGCCATGGCTCAGCAGCTCGATGGTGCGCGGCCGCACGACGAGCCGCATCAATCGCTCCAGCTCGAGCGCGGCCAGACCATAGGTCCGGGCCTTGGCTGCCGCGCCCGCATCCTTCAACGCGGCGGCGAGCGCGGTGTCGTCTCGAAGCATGGCCCGGTCGGCGCCTTCAGCACCCAGAGCCGCCAGCACAATGGCCAGAACGACATCATCGGGGACCTCATCCGGTTGCGGCTCGATCCGCAGCAGCGGCTCCTTCAGCGCCGCCTCGACCTCGTCCGGACGTGGAGCGATGCGAACGACCAGCGGCCGCATCGCCAGCACCAGGTCGAGCTCGCGGGTGGGGACGATCAGCAGCCAGTCATCTTCGCTGACGCGGCGATTAAGAACCTCGGTCATGTCGCGGGACAGATCGGCCTGCTCGGCCAGGACGCGGCGGATCGCCGCCCTGCCGTGATCCGCCCCGTCGGCAACCGTCTGGCGGAGAAGGTTATCCGCCCGCCGGCCCAGCCGCCCCACCTCGCGCCGGGCCTGCTGGGCGGCCTCACTGATCGAGGTTGCGGTATAGACCTGGGCCACCGCGGGACCGGCCGCCGCCGCAAGCGCAAAGCCGGCACACTTCAGCAGGCTCCGGCGCGACGCAACCATCGACCCCCCTTGAGACGTCCTGAACCTGCGGTGGCGGCAATTGTGGACTCTTGAGGCCTTTTCTGCTACTGCCGCGCGACTCGAACGGGCCGTTTTTCAGGCCTTTCGGACCCAATTCAGACCAACCAGCAAAGGAGCATTCGTGCAGGTTCTCGTTCGCGACAATAACGTCGACCAGGCCTTGAAGGCGCTGAAAAAGAAGATGCAGCGCGAGGGCATTTTCCGCGAGATGAAACTCCGCGGCCATTACGAAAAACCATCCGAAAAGAAGGCTCGCGAAAAGGCGGAAGCGATCCGCCGCGCCCGCAAGCTCGCGCGCAAGAAGATGCAGCGCGAAGGCCTGCTGCCGTCGAAGCCCAAGCCCGCGCCGGGCGAAGGCCGCGCGCCGCAGCGCCGGTTCGGCTGAGCAAGATTCGAGTTTTTGACGTGGCGCGGGCAAAGTGGCCCGCGCTATTGTTTTTGGCGATGAGCAAGGCCGCACACTCTGGCCCCGGATGCGCGTCCGCGCGGGAGCGGACGGGAAAACTGTCAGCCGCCTTATTGGCGCTGGCGCTCGGCGCGTGCTCCACACTGTCCGTCGATGTCGGCGGCAACGCGCCCGAAAGCGAGGACGCGCTCTACGCCACCTCGCCGGCCAACATCGCCTCACTCACCGAAGTGGTGAAGAAAAACCCGAGCGATCCGCAGGCCTACAACATGCGCGGCACGGTGTTCGGGCAGGCCGGCCGCTACACCGAAGCGGTCGCCGACTTCGACAAGGCGATTTCGATCGATCCGAACTATGCGCAGGCCTATGCCAATCGCGCGCTGGTCGAGCGGCAGACCGGCAAGCTCGACCTGGCGCTGGCGGACTACGACAAGGCGCTCGGCATCGACCGCAGTTACGACGCCGCCTATCTGGGCCGCGGCATCGTCTATCGCGATCTGAAGAAGCCGGTCCAGGCCCTGCAGGACTTCAACAAGGCGGTCGTGATCCGGCCGGACAATGCGCAAGCCTATTACAATCGCGGATTGCTCTACCAAAGCAACAATCAGCACCAGTACGCGATCGACGATTTCTCCACTGCGATCGGGCTGTCGGTGCAGCAGGCCGAGCCCTACATCGCCCGCGGCCTCAGCTACATCGCCGTCAGGCGCTACAAGGATGCCGCCGACGACCTCGACAGCGCGGTCGGCATCGAGCCGCAAAACGTCGCGGCCTGGACCAGCCGCGGCCTGGCCTACGAGCGGCTTGGGGACAAGGAAAAGGCCGCCGGCTCCTATGCCCGCGCCATGAACATCAACAAGGACTACAAGCCCGCCCGCGACGGCTTCGAGCGGGTCGGCGGCAGGATGGGGCAGGCTTACCAGACGTTCTAGCGGGAGGCCCCACCTGAACAGGCGCCTGATGGAAGGATTCAGCACCTATGGGTGCATGACGGGCAGCCCCGCGGGCATCTTTAAGCCGGCGCCATTTTTTTGAGCTTTCTTGAAACCATTTCCACGCTGGGACGTTAGGCGCAGAGCAACCCTGGGCAACCATTTGCAGACAAAGGAAAAATAAACATATCGCGTTATTGGGGGGTGCAGGCGGAAGCCAGAGGGGATGAAGAACAGGCGATGCAGCCGGACATTGGATTTCTTGAAAACGAATTCGAGCGCGTCCTTGCGACGCACTCGGACACGAGCCCCAGTAACAACGTCATCGAGTTGAATGCCAACGTCGAAGGCGTGCGCCGCGAACGCGATCGCCGGTTCCGCGGGCTGCTCGACGCCTTGCCGACCGCCATCTATACGACCGACGCCGCCGGCAGGATCACCTATTACAACGACGCCGCCGCGGAACTGTGGGGACACCGGCCGCGGCTCGGCAACGCCGAATGGTGCGGCTCGTGGAAGCTCTACCGGCCCGACGGAACGCCGCTCGCCCATGCCGACTGCCCGATGGCCATCGCCCTGAAGGAAAACCGCCGGGTGCGCGGCTTCGAGGCCGTAGCGGAGCGACCCGACGGCACGCGGGTGCCGTTCATCCCCTACCCGACTCCGCTGCATGATCACGCCGGCCGGCTGATCGGCGCGGTCAACATGCTGATCGACATCACCGACCGCAAGCGCGCCGAACAGGAACAGGCGATGCTGGTGCGCGAGGTCCATCATCGCGTGCGCAACACGCTGGCCATCGCACAGGCCATTGTCGGCTCGACCGCGAAGACCTCCGACACCATCGAGGGGTTCAAGGACGCCCTGATCGGGCGCATCTCGGCGCTGGCGCGGACACACCTCCTGATGTCGGACGGCGCCGCGGTGGCGTTCGGCGTCATGCTGCACAACGAGCTCGATCCGTTCGACGATTCCAGCGGCGCCCGCGTGTCGATGAGCGGGCCGCCGGTGGAAATCTCGAGCCGTCATGCCGTTCCGCTCGGCATGGTGCTGCACGAGCTCACGACGAATTCGGCAAAGTACGGCTCATTGTCCACGCTGGGCGGCCGGGTCGATGTGACCTGGCGGTTGATCACCGAGGCGACAAAGCGCCAGCTGGAATTCGACTGGGTTGAAAGCGGCGGGCCGCCGGTGATGCCGCCGACGCGCAAGGGCTTTGGCTCGCAACTGCTCGACGTGGTGCTGCCGCGGCAGATCCACGCCACCACCCATGTCGATTACCGGCCGGACGGGCTGCGCGTGCGCGTCACGCTTCCCCTGCTTGCCGAGACGCCGAAGGTCCAGAAGCCGGCAAAAAAACCGAAGGCCTGAGCCGCGCGACTTCGGTCAGACCGGCCGGAGCATCCGGCCGCTTGGCAGGTCCGCCGAGGCGGCTGGCAGGCCAAGCGTCCGCTCGAACTTCCGCAGCTCCATCGGCTTTGCGAACAGCGGCCCCTGAAACAGATCGAAGCCGAGCGCGCGCGCCGTCAGGTAATCCGCATGGGAATCGACCCCCACCGCAACCGACCGCGCCCCGCTATCGCGCGCCGTCTCGACAATCTCGGCGCATACCGCCTGCTTGACCCGATCGGTCGCGCAGCCGCGCACATATCTCGGGCCGACCTTCATCTCGACGATCGGCAGGTCGTGGCGGCCCGCGAGCGAAGCGCCTTCGCGACCGACATCGTCGATCGAAATCCCGATATTGCGGAACGCAAGCTGGCTGGCGACCCTGCGGATGCAGTCCAGGCTGGCGACAACATCGACGCAGCGCAGCTCGATCTGCAGCCCCTGCTTGCCGGCATGCTCGGGCATGGCCTGCAGAACCCGGTCGGCAAACTCCAGATCGTTCAGTGCCGGCCCGGGCAGATTGACCGAAATATCGACCGGCCGCCTGGCCGCGGCAAACGTGGCTGAATCAGCCATCGCGCGCATGATGACGAATTGCGACAGAGCGTGGAAATAGGGATCGTTCGTCGTCGGCACAAAATAATGCGGTGAGATCACGCCACAGCTCGGATGCCGCACCCTCACGATCGCTTCGGCGCCGGCCGCCGCCATCCACCGAGGGTCAATCTTGGGCTGGTACCA
>CAZNTY010000457.1:0-2061 GCA_964576085.1 uncultured Undibacter sp.
CGAAGGCCACGCCGTGCTGACGGTCAAGACCGACAAGGGCGAATTCATCCTCGACAATCAGGAGACCGAGGTCCTGCTGTGGTCGAAGACGGGCTATCGCTTCGTCAAACGCCAGTCGCAGACCGACCAGAACGTCTGGGTCTCGCTCGGCGAACCGCGCGGCGCGCCCGCCACCGCCTCCGCGCGCTGACAGAAACGACGAACAAGGAGATCGCGCTCCCGGTCACGTCCCCACCCCTCCCCGTCCCCAGACCGGGATCGTGAGTGGCCGGCCTTCCCCAAGGCCGGCCACACCTTTTTGGAGATCAGCCGATGCGCTTGAGCTTGTCGCGATAGAGCGCGCCGCGCCGGACATAGACGTCGGCGCCGGCGCGGATCGCCGCGACCGCCTTGTCGTCGATGGTGCGGATCACGCGCGCCGGCGCGCCGACGATCAGCGAATAGTCGGGAAAGCTCTTGCCCTCGGTCACCACGGCGCCGGCGCCGACCAGCGAGTTGTTGCCGATCCTGGCGCCGTTGAGCAGCACGGCACCCATGCCGATCAGCGTGTTGTCGCCGACCGTGCAGCCGTGCAGCATCACCAGGTGCCCGATCACGCAGTTCGAGCCGATCGTGAGCGGAAAACCCGGATCGGTATGCAGCACGCAGTTGTCCTGGATCTGCGAGCGTTCGCCGACCTCGATCCACTCGTTGTCGCCGCGCAGCACGGCGCCGAACCAGATGCTGACGTCGGCCTTGAGCCGCACTTTCCCGATCACCGCGGCGGTGTCGGCGACGTAATAGCGGTCTGGCGGGGGGAGTTCGGGCGCCTGCCCGTCGAGTTCATAGATCGGCATCAGGCGAAGAGGATACCCGCCGCGCGCAGCGCCGTCACCACCACGGTGCCGGACATCAGACTCCAGAACCCGGCGATCAGCGTCGCCATGAAGACGAACTCGAAGCGCCGGCCGTCCTCGATGGCGCCGAGGATGGTGTTGCGCATGATCAGGAACGGCGCGGCGAAGGCGAGCACCGGCACGCTGGCAAGCGTGGTCAGGCTGGCGCCTGCGTTCAACTGGCTGAAGCTCGGCAGCCGGTTGGTCGCGAGCTGGTAGCCGCTGGCGGCGGAGCCGGCGACAGCGAAGCCGAGCGCGACCGCGATCAGGTTTTGCAGGGATTCGAGCGTCATGCGGGGGTCTCAACGCAATACGAGGCCGCAGTTCTGGCAGAGCGCCGGGTTCCCGGCCATCCAATCCTTAAGAAAAGGTAAACGGCGGCCATTCGACCCCGGCGGGCGCCGCGTGGCATCATCGTCGCCAGCCGATTCGCATGGGAGAACAAGGCGGTGGCGCATTTTTCGGACACCCGGCACAGCCGCGCCCACCGCCGGGCGCCGGCCCATAGTCCCTTGTTTGCCCCGGCCCTGGTGTTTCTCGGCCTCGCGGGTCTTGCCGCCGGCTACGTGGCCTATGTGCTGTGGCCGCGCTGGCCGGACGCCCCGGTGTCGCTCGAAGCGCCGGCGTTGCCGATCGTCGTCGCGGGAGAGATGTTCAACATCGAGCCCGCGGCCATCCGCCAGGCGGTGCAGCGGCGGGCCGGCACGCAACAGAGAGTCGACCTCGCCTATCTGTGGCCCTCGCTCACCCCGCCCGACCCGGCGCTGCGGGCGGAGGATGCGCCGCCGGCCGACCCGAACCAGCGGCTGTTCCTGACCATTGCGGACGCCGGCGACGCACTGCCGCCGGCCGAACGCATCAAGAGCATCTATCCGCGCTATTTCGCCGACGGAGCCAGCGCGCCGGCCGAAGGCCTGGCGCTGCGGGCGTTCCGCGACGGCACGCCCTACCAGGGCGAGGACCTGGTCTACGCCGAGAGCGCGCCTGACGATTTTGCCGCGCGCTGCTCGCGCTCCGGCGTCGGCAATTCAGGCTTGTGTCTTTTACAGCGGCGCTTCGGGCACGCCGACGTCACGGTGCGCTTCCCGCGCGACTGGCTCGCCGACTGGACAGCGGTGCGCGACGGCATCGACCGGCTGCTCAGGCGACTGCATCCGTAAAATCTCCACTGTCATTCCGGACGCCG
>CAZNTY010000458.1:0-1884 GCA_964576085.1 uncultured Undibacter sp.
TTCCAGTTCCATTTCCTGCTGCCGGAATTTAGCGTGCTTGAGAATGTGACGTTGCCGATGCGGGCTCTGGGCACCTTGTCCGCCGGGGCCATGCGTGCACGAGGTGAAGAGTTGCTCGGCGCGTTAGGGCTTGCGGATCAGACCCGGAAACGGCCGGACCAGCTCTCCGGGGGGCAGCGCCAGCGAGTTGCGGTCGCGCGCGCGCTGGCCAACGATCCTCCGCTGATCCTGGCGGATGAGCCGACCGGGTCGCTGGATTCCAAGGCTAGCGAACAGGTTTTCGAGGTTCTGCGGGATTTGGTCGACCGGCGCGGCAAGACCGTTGTGGCGGTGACCCACGATCTATCAATGGCTGAACGCATGGACCGCCAGATCCAGCTGGTCGATGGCGCGATCGTTAAAGAGACCGCCCGCCGGGCCAAATAGCGGTTGCGTTACGATACTGGGTGTTAGAGGTTGCGCCGCGGCGCGGCCTCGTGGACATTGATGGCCGCGACCCCGAATCAGCGCCGGTCCCAGACCGGCAAGAACCGCTATGGTACGTATCGGCGCCATATTCATCGCCGTCTGCATGGTGCTTATCGCCGGCTCGCTCGGCGGTGTGCTGTTCCTCGCCTTTAAGGTCAGCGCCGCGATGTCGGCGATCGCCGCGCTTGCCGCGCTGACGGGCATGGCGCTTTACAGCAGCGTGTCGAACCGGCTGCGCGACCGACGCGTCGTCGGCGATCAGATCGCCGATCTGTCGCGCGGCACTGCCGACCTTGCCAGGCAAGTGGCGGAGCTCAATCGCCGCATCGGTGCAATGGAAAGTCGCAGCGAGCGGCTGCGCGGCGCCGCTGATCCGATGGCGGCCGAGATCAGCGAACTCGGCACGCTGGTCAAGCAACTGGCGGAGACAGTCGCGGCCCACGAGAGCGAAATCTACCGTCGCATCGCGACCGAAGGTGCGGTGGCGCCGGCTGTTGTGCCGGCCACAGCGGCACCCGCCCCGGCAGCTGATGCCGAGAAGCCCGCCGCCGAAACGGCCGCGCCGGCGCCCGGCGTTGCGCGGCGCTTCATGGGACTGACTCGCGACGGCATCCATGCGCTGATCGCGGATGCGGTCGACGCCAATCGCATCGACCTTTATCTCCAACCGATCGTCACGCTGCCGCAGCGCAAGGTGCGCTTCTACGAGGCCGTGTCGCGGCTGCGTACCGATGACGGCGACGTGATTCCGGCTGCCGACTTCATCGAGCACGCGGAAGCCGCCGGCCTGATGCCGAAGATCGACAATCTGCTGCTGTTCCGCTGCGTCCAGGTGATGCGTCGCCTGCAGCTGAAGAATCGCGAGGTCGGCCTGTTCTGCAACGTCAGCTCGTCGACCCTCGCCGACGCCGCGCAGTTCCAGCAATTCCTTGAATTTATGGAAGCCAATCGCGCGCTGGCCTCCAGCCTGATGTTCGAGTTCGGCCAGAGCGCGGTCCGCAACTTCGGGCCGATCGAGAGTGAAGCGCTGGCGGCCCTCGCCGAGCGCGGCTATCGCTTTTCAATGGACGGCCTCACCGACCTGCGTGTTGATCCGCGCGAGCTCAACGAACGCTCGTTCCGCTTCCTGAAGGTGCCGGCCAAGCTGCTGCTTAACCGGAACGCCGCCAGCCAGGCCGACATCCACGCGGCCGATCTCGCCGATCTCCTGGCGCGCTCCGGCATTGACCTGATTGCCGAACGGATCGAAAGCGAAAGCATGGTGGTCGACCTGCTCGATTATGATGTCCGCTTTGGCCAGGGTTTCCTGTTCTCGCCGCCGCGGCCGGTACGCGCTGAAGCCCTGCAGTCAGGCGCGACTCTCGATGGGACGCCGGCAAAGGCTGCGGCCAATAGCGAAACGGGCCAGCTCGTCAG
>CAZNTY010000459.1:0-3570 GCA_964576085.1 uncultured Undibacter sp.
TCGGCCGCCTTGAGCGCGCCGCGGCCCGCCCACCAGTGGTTCAGCGTGCCGACGATGCCGCGCGGCAACAGCAGCGTCACCGCGATGAACAGGCCGCCGAGCACGAACAGCCAGTACGGCGCGAGCACGCCGCTGGTGAAAGAGGTCTTGGCGTAGTTGACGAGGACGGCGCCGAGCACCGCGCCGGTCAGCGTGCCGCGGCCGCCGACCGCGACCCAGATCACGGCCTCGATCGAGTTGCCGGGCGCGAACTCGCTCGGATTGATGATGCCGACCTGCGGCACGTAGAGCGCGCCGGCGACGCCCGCCATGCAGGCCGACAGCGTGAACACGAACAGCTTGTAGCTCTCGACACGGTAGCCGAGGAAGCGCGTGCGCGATTCCGCGTCGCGCACCGCGACCAGCACCTTGCCGAATTTCGACGTGACCAGCGCGCGGCAGACCAGGAAACCGAGGATCATCGCGATGCAGGAGATGAAGAACAGCGCGTTGCGCGTCGCCTCGGCCTGCACGTTGAAGCCGAGGATGTCCTTGAAGTCGGTGAGGCCGTTGTTGCCGCCGAAGCCGAAATTGTTGCGGAAGAAGCCGAGCATCAGCGCGAAGGTCATCGCCTGGGTGATGATCGAGAGGTAGACGCCGGTGACGCGCGAGCGGAACGCGAACCAGCCGAACACGAAGGCGAGCAGCCCCGGCACCAGCACCACCATCAGCGCGGCGTAGGCGAAATGGTTGAAGCCCTGCCAGTAGAGCGGCAACTCGTGCCAGTTCAGGAACACCATGAAGTCCGGCAGCACCGGATCGGCATAGACGCCGCGGGTGCCGATCTGCCGCATCAGGTACATGCCCATTGCGTAGCCGCCGAGCGCGAAGAATGCGCCGTGGCCGAGCGACAGGATGCCGGCGTAGCCCCAGATCAGGTCGATCGAGAGCGCAAGGATCGCGTAGCAGACATATTTGCCGAACAGCGCCACGAGATAAGTGGAGACGTGCAGACCCGACGACGGCGGCACCATCAGGTTGAGGACCGGCACCGCGACCGCGAAAGCCGCTACCGCCAGCAGGAACACCACCGCGCCGCGGTCGAGGATGCGGATGAGCGGGAAGGCGTTCATGGATGGCTGCCTTCGCGACCGTCATCCTTCGAGGCTCGCCGCTGGCGCGGCTCGCACCTCAGGATAACGGACCTAGGCCTGCGCAAGTCTCTCTCGTCACCCTGAGGCGCGAGGGCCAACGGGTCCGCGCGAAGCGCGGCCCGATGGCCCAAGCCTCGGAGGGTGACAGCCCGGATCACGCCTCCACCGCCCGGCCCTTGAGCGCGAACAGGCCGCGCGGGCGCTTCTGGATGAACAGGATGATGAGGACGAGGATCGCGATCTTGCCGAGCACCGCGCCGGCGAACGGCTCCAGGAACTTGTTGGCGATGCCGAGCGTCAGCGCGCCGACCAGCGTGCCCCACAGGTTGCCGACGCCACCGAACACCACGACCAGGAACGAGTCGATGATGTAGCCCTGGCCGAGATTGGGGCTGACATTGTCGATCTGCGACAGCGCCACGCCGGCGATGCCGGCGATGCCGGAGCCGAGCCCGAAGGTGAGCGCGTCGATCCGCGCGGTGCGGATGCCGACCGCCGCCGCCATCGCGCGGTTCTGGGTGACCGCCCGCATCTCGAGGCCGAGCCGGGTGAAGCGCAGCATCGCGAGCAGCACGA
The DNA here is from genome assembly GCA_964576085.1 of uncultured Undibacter sp. GTDB lineage: Bacteria > Pseudomonadota > Alphaproteobacteria > Rhizobiales > Xanthobacteraceae > Pseudolabrys. The sequence goes on from CAZNTY010000459.1 coordinate 1,710, forward strand.
CGAACACCGCGCCGGTGAAGACGATGATCCACAGCCGGTTGTAGGTGATGGTGATCTGGCCGAGCTCGAAGGCACCCGACATCCATGACGGATTGCCGACGTCCTTGTTGGTCGGCCCGAACGCGGTGCGCACCGCCTGCTGCAGGATCAGCGACAGGCCCCAGGTCGCGAGCAGCGTTTCGAGCGGGCGGCCGTAGAGGAAGCGGATGATGGTGCGCTCGATCAGCACGCCGACCGCGCCCGAGAACAGGAAGGCGAGCGGCACGGCGATGAGCAGCGAATAGTTGAACAGCGCCGGATCGTAGGCGCGGATCACCTGCTGCACCACGAAGGTGACGTAGGCGCCGAGCATCACCATCTCGCCGTGCGCCATGTTGATGACGCCCATCACGCCGAAGGTGATGGCAAGGCCGATGGCGGCGAGCAGCAGCACCGAGCCGAGCGACAGGCCGTACCAGGCGTTCTGCACCGCGGCCCACAGCGCGAGACGCTGCTGGATGGCGTTGACCGCGTTGGCAGCGGCCTTGCGCAGGTCCGGCGGCGCATCGGGTGCCACTGTGCCGAGCAGGCTCAGCGCCTCCTGCCCGCCGCGCGCGCGGATCACGCCGACCGCCGCGATGCGGTCAACGACGCCAGCCTCGCCGCTGCCGATGAGAAGCGCGGCGCGCGCCTCGGTCATCGCCTGCCGGATCTCCGGGTTCTTCTCCGCGGCCAGCGCCTGCTCCAGCGCCGGCAGCGCGCCGGCGTCGCGCGACTTGAACACCGACTGCGCCGCCTCCAGTCGCCGCGCCGGATCGGGCGACATCAGCGTCAGGCCGCCGATCATGCCGGCTAACATGCCGCGCAGCCGGTTGTTGAGCCGCACGGTGTCGGTATCGGCCAGCGGCGCGGCGACGGCCTCGCCGGTTGCGGCATCGGTCAGCCTGCCGGCGGCATCCTTGATGAAGACCTTCTTCGCTTCGGCGCTGAACAGCAGCCGGCCGTCCTGCAAGGCTTCGAGCACCGGCGCGGCCCTGGGACTGCCGCTCGCCGCGACCGCCTCGATCGCGTCGGCGGTGTCGCTGAAGCTGTCGGCGAGGAAGCCTTGCAGCGCGTCCTCGTAGGCGCCGGCGCAGGCCGGCCGCACGCCGCCAAACAGCATGAAGGCAAGGATCAGCACCGCAGCGGCGCGGCTAAGGAAAAAGTGCATCACAACCAATCCCGGCAAGGACGTCACTTGAGAGGCGGAGGCGGCGGCTCCGCCGCCTCCGTCGTCGCGAGGTCAGAGCGTCAGGACCCCTGCCCGCCGCACTTCTTGGTGACCTTGTTGTAGTTGCCGCATTTCAGCGTCACCCAGTCGGCCTCGAGGTCCTTCGAGCCGGGCAGATAGTCGGACCAGGCATCGCCGGGGACGAGGCCCTTGGTCTTCCACACCACGTCGAACTGGCCGTCGGCGCGCACCTCGCCGATATAGACCGGCTTGGTGATGTGGTGGTTCGGCAGCATCTTCGAGACACCGCCGGTGAGGTTCGGCGCCTCGATGCCGGGCAGCGCGTCGATCACCTTGTCGGGGTCGGTCGACTTCACCTTCTCCACGGCCTTGACCCACATGTTGAAGCCGATCACGTGGGCTTCCATCGGGTCGTTGGTCGTGCGCTTCGGGTTCTTGGTGAACTCGTGCCACTTCTTGATGAACTCGGCGTTGGCCGGAGTCTTGATCGACTCGAAGTAGTTCCAGGCCGCGAGGTGGCCGACCAGCGGCTTGGTGTCGAGGCCGGCGAGCTCTTCCTCACCGACCGAGAACGCGACGACCGGGATGTCGGTCGCCTTGATGCCCTGGTTGCCGAGCTCCTTGTAGAACGGCACGTTGGCGTCACCGTTG
>CAZNTY010000460.1:0-30530 GCA_964576085.1 uncultured Undibacter sp.
CGATCTGCGTCCGGGCCATCGCCGCTACAACGTGATCTGGTACCGCCCGGCCGACGAACATGGCACGCTGCAATGGCTTCTGACCGACGAGGCCGGCGCGGCGCATACGATCTCGATCCCGCCGCCGCTCATCCGCCGCGAGGCGGTTGCGCAGATGCGCGCCGATGCCGAGCGGCTGCTGGCGCCGCAATTCCGGCAGGTCGTGCGGTTGATCCACGAACCAATTCTTCAGCCGATCTACGATATCGAAACGCCGCGCATGGCGCTCGGCCGCGTCGCGATCCTCGGCGACGCGGCGTTCGTGGCGCGTCCGCATGTTGGCGCCGGCGTGTCGAAAGCAGCGGACGATGCCGCCACGCTCGTCGAAATGTTGACGCGGCACGACGATGTCCCGACGGCCCTGAAGGCGTTCGAGGCGGCCCGGCTTCCCGACAACCGCCGCATCATTGCGCGTGCGCGTCACCTCGGGGCTTATTTGCAGGCGACACGCACGCAGGCGGAGCAGGTGAGCGCCGGCCGTTACAGTACCGGCGACGCAGTCCTGGCGGAAACGGCGCTGGTCGATTTCTTGCGCGATACGGTCGACGCCGACAATCCTCGCGGGATCAGACGCTAGCGTCCGCGCCGCCTGTAGCGCGCCATCTTCTTCAGCACCGCACAGACGGCTGCGGTATCCTGGGCGCCGAGACCCTGCCGCAGCGCCTTCCGGTAGATCGGCTCGGTGGCGGAAAAGAGCGGCGTCTTGACCCGCATTTTCCTCGCGAAGTCCCCGATCACATCCATGTCCTTCCGCCAGACGTCGATCTTCATCGTGGCGTCGTCGTAGCGGCCTTTCACCATCATCGGCGCCCGCAGCTCGAACACCCGCGAGTTGCCGGCGCCGGCCCGGATCAGGTCGAAGATCGTCTGCGGCGGCAGCCCGGCCTTCATGCCCATCACCATCGCCTCGGCGCTGGCGACGTTGTTGATCGCGACCAGCAGGTTGGCGACGTATTTCATGCGGCTGCCATTGCCGAACCGCCCGACATTATAGGCGCGGCGGCCGAAGCTTTCGAGGACCGGCCGGACGCGCCGGACCGCCGCGGCGTCGCCGCTGGCATAGAACACGAGGTCGCCGGTCTTGGCCTGCGCGCCGGTGCCGCTCACCGGGCAATCGATTGTGACGTGGCCGGCCTTGCGCAGTTGCTTCTCGGCTTTCTCCTTGTCCTCGATTTTGAAGGTGCTCATCTCGACGACGATGCGCTTTGGCACTTTCGCGGCTGCGATCGCGCGGGCAGTCGCGGCCAGTGCCTCGGGTTTCGGCAGGCTCGTCAGGATGACCGGCGCCCGCGCCGCCACCTCGGCGGGGCTTCCTGCGATCTCGACTCCGGCGCGCCTTGCGGCGTTGGTCGCGTGCCGGTTCGGATCGTAGCCGACGACATGCCAGCCGGCCGCGGCAAGGTTCTTCGCAAAGGCGCCGCCCATGATGCCCATGCCGATGACGCCGACAGTGCCTTTTCTCGTTTTCGCTGCCGCCATCCCGAATCTCCCGTGCTGCCGCGGCTGCGATCTAGCCGTCCGTTCGTCCGTCTTTCAACCGCTGGTGCGGATCGTCGGGCGGCGCCGCCAGAACCACGCCTTTGCCAGGGCGCATCCGCTCAGGCAGCCGGGCGCCGGCGTCGCTCTGACCGTTTCGGGCTGTGAAAAGCGCGGCCGTCAACAAGGCTCTGCCATTTCGAAATTGTATTTGACGTTCAGCGCGCCGCATTGTGACCTCGTGTGGGGACAACGCGGGACGGGACGCCGCATGAAGCTCGGCTTCTTCACGATGCCAATTCATCCGCCGGGGAAGGAATGGCGGCAGACTTTGCGTGAGGACCGCGATGCCTTTCTGCTCGCCGACGAGCTCGGCTTCAGCGAGGCCTATGTCGGCGAGCACATCACCGACCGTGCCGAGAACATCACATCGTGCACGATGTTCATCGCCAGCCTGGTGCACGCGACAACGCACATCAAGCTCGGCACCGGCACGGTCAATTTGCCGAATACCCATCCGGTGACGGTGGCGGCGCAGGTCGCCATGCTCGACCACATGCTGGACGGGCGTTTCATCTTCGGCATCAGCCCCGGGGGCTTGCTCTCCGATGCCGAGATTTTCGGCAATCTCGATGCCGATCGGAGCGCGATGTTCCTTGAAGCCATCAATCAGGTGCTGGCGCTGTGGGCGGGCGAGCCGCCATACAATCTCAAGGGCAGATACTGGACCCTCAACCTCGAGCGCCAGTTCCTGCCGCATCTCGGACAAGGTTATGTCCCGAAGCCGCTGCAGAAGCCGCATCCGCCCATCGTGGTCACCGCGGTTGCGCCGTTCTCGAAGGGCGTGACCGAGGCGGCGGCGCGCGGCTGGGACCCGATCTCGGCCAACTTCCTGATGGCGCCGTGGGTGAAGAGCCACTGGCCGAAATACGTCGAGGGCTGCCAGCGCGCCGGCCGCAGGGCGGATCCCGCCAACTGGCGCGTCGCCCGCAGCATCTTCGTCGCCGACGATGAGAAGACGGCGCGCGAGTATGCTCTCGGGCCGAAAAGCTCGTATCGGTTCTATTACGAGCAGCTCTTCGCCAAGATGAAATGGGCCGGCCGGCTCGAATTGTTCAAGACCCGGCGCGACCAGCCGGACGACGAGGTGAACGCAGAGGATGTTTTCAACGCGTTGATCACCTATGGCACCCCGGACAAGGTCGCCGACGAAATTCTGAAATACCGGGAGACTGTCGGCGATTTCGGCACGTTGCTTTACGCCGGCAAGGACTGGATCGACGAAAAGCTTGCGCGGCGCTCGATGGTGCTGCTTGCCGAGAAAGTGATGCCGAAGGTCAACGCGGCGATCAAATCTTCTTAATCCCTCCCCGCAAGCGGGGAGGGATAAGCGTCATTTGATCGCCTGCGGGTTGATCGGCGAGCCGGTGCCGCCGGTGATGATCAGCGGCGGGCCGCAGAAAAAGAACTCGTAGACGCCATCCTCGGCGCAATCCTCGGCCAGCTCTTTGAGATAGAACATCTCGCCCATGCACAGGCCCATCGCCGGGATCACCACCCAATGCCACGGCTGGTTGGCTTCCGTGGTTTCGTTCGGACGCACCTCGCAGCCCCAGGTGTCGGTGCAGATCGCGGCAATTTCCTTGTCCTGACACCAGTAACAGTTCTCGAACTTCACACCCGGCGCGTCGCCGCCGGCGTAACCGCCCCAGTTCTTCTCGGCGAGACAGCGTTCCATCTGCCCGGTGCGCACGATCACGAAGTCGCCGCGGCCGACCGAGACGTTCTGGTCCTTGGCGCACTTGTCGAGCTCGTCGTTGGAAATGCCTTCGCCGTCCTTGAGCCAGTCGACGCCGCGGAAGCGTGCGACGTCGAGCAGAACCCCGCGTCCGACCATCTTGTTTTTCGAGTGCTCGATGCCGAGCACGTTGAGGCCTTTGGAATCGATCTCCTTAGCCTCGTGTCCGTTGTATCCTTTGTTCTCGTAGAAGATGTGGCCGAGCGCGTCCCAGTGGGTCGCGCCCTGCACGCACAGCATCAGCGTGTCATCGGCATAGCGCAGCTTGTTCCAGTCCTGCCGGCCGGCGACGGCATCGGTGCCGGTCGCCAGCATCTGGTGGATCGGGTTGAAACGCCCGCCGAACAGGCCGGTCTGCGGCCCATTCTTGTCGAGCGGGATGCCGAGCGCGAATACCTTGCCGGTGCGGATCAGGCTTGCCGCCTTCACGATGTCCTCGGGCGTGACATGATTGAGCGTACCGATCATGTCGTCCTTGCCCCAGCGCCCCCAATTCGAAAGCGTCCTGGAGGCTTCCGCGATCGCCTCTTTGCCGACCTTGATGTTCATTGCGCGTTCCTTTGGTTTTTTTGTTCGCGATGAATCGCGTGCTGCGAGCGCGATATTGCGCTGGCCGCAAGTCATTTCACAAGCGGCAACCGCGATCAGCCGATCCTGCCGAGCGCCTTGAGAATTTTTCCGGGCTTGAAAGGCATGTCGGTCAGCGGCTGCGCACCCAGCGGCCGTAATGCGTCATTGATGGCATTCATAATGCAGCCCGGCGCACCGGCGGTTCCGGCTTCGCCGGCGCCTTTGGCGCCGAGCTCGCTGTCGGCGGTCGGTGATACGACATGGCCGACCTCGATATCGGGCATTTCGACCGCCATCGGCACCAGGTAATCCGCCATGTTGCCGTTGAGAAGCTGACCGCGGTCGTCGTAGAGGCAGTGCTCGAACAAGGCGGCGCCGATGCCCTGCACGATGCCGCCCCGTACCTGCTCGTTGACGAGCTGCGGATTGATGACCGTGCCGCAGTCCTCGACGCACCAATGCTTCAGCAGTTTGACGAAGCCGGTCTCGATATCGACTTCGAGGTAAGATGCCTGCACCCCGTTGGTGAAAGCGAACGGCCAGCCGCGCGGGACGTAGTGCCGGGTCAGCACCAGTTCGGGCTGGATGCCGGGCGGCAGAGTATCGGGGCGGAAGTAGGCGACGCGGGCGAGCTCGGCGAGCGTCAGGCGTTCCGTTGCCGTGCCCTTGTCGACGACGACGCCATTGACGATGTCGAGCTCGTCTGGCCTGGCCTGGAGCATCGCCCCTGCGAGCGCGAGCACATTGGCGCGCAGCGCCTTGCCGGCCTGCCAGGCAGCCTCGCCTCCGATGCCGGTGGCGCGCGAGGCCCAGGTGCCGCCGCCATAAGGCGTGTTGTCGGTATCGCCCATCACAACGCGCACCTTTTCGATCGGCACGCCGAACGAGGAGGCGGCGATCTGTGCGATGACCGCCTCGGCGCCCTGGCCCTGCTCCGAAACGCCGGAATGCACGCTGATATGGCCCTGGGCATCGAGCTTAAGGGTGGCGCCGTCCTGCGAGGAGATACGGGCGCCGCCGACGCCGTAAAAGGCGGCCGACGGATTGGTGACCTCGATGAATGAGGCAAACCCGATGCCGCGGTAGATGCCGTGCTCGCGCAGCTGCTTCTGCTCGGCGCGCAGGCCGGCGTAATTCATCATGGCGTCGAGATGCGCCAGCGACTCGTGATGCGACAGCTTTTCGAACTTGAGCCCCGCGGCCGAGGTCGCAGGGTAGGCATCGTCGGCGAACAGATTGCGCCGTCTGACCTCCAACGGATCCATGTTGATCTTCGCGGCCGCGAGGTCCACGAGCGCCTCGGTGACGGCGGTTGCGATCGGGTGCCCGACCGCGCGGTATTGGGACATTACGTTTTTGTTGGTGAAGACGACGCGCGCCTTGGCGCGGTAATTCGGCGTCGTATAGGGCCCCCCGACCAGGTTGACCACCTGGTTCGCTTCGATGCCGCTGGTGCGCGGATAGACGGAATAGGGGCCGATGCCGGTGAGATCGTCGATCTCGAAGGCGGTGATGGTGCCGTCGTTTCTGATGCCGATCCTGGCCTTGATGCGGTGATCGCGGGCATGGATGTCGGTGACAAAGCTCTCGAGGCGGTCGGCGACGAATTTCACCGGACGCTTGAGCAGCTTCGACAGCGCCACTGCCGCCATCTCGTCGGCGTAAGTATGCACCTTGATGCCGAACGAGCCGCCGACGTCCTTGGTGACGACGCGCACCTGCTGCTCGGCAAGGCCGAGATGCTTGGCAAACAGGTTCTGCATCATGTGCGGCGCCTGGGTGCCCTGGTAGACGGTCAGGCGCTGCTCGCCTTCGTTCCAGTCAGCAACGATCGAGCGCGGTTCGTTGGTAACGCCGGTATGGCGGTTGAAGTGGAACGTGGTTTCCACAACAGCGTCGGACGAGGCCAGGGCCTGATCGACGTCGCCGACATGGAGGGTGCGCTCGAAGCAGACGTTGTCGCCTAATGCCTCGTGGATGACCGGCGTGCGCGGATCGGTTGCCGTTTCGGGGTCGACGACTGCGGGCAGGGGCTCGTAGCCGACGTCGATCAATTCGCAGGCATCTTCCGCCTCGGCCCGGCTGCGCGCGAGGACGGCGCAGACCGCTTCGCCCGCCCAGCAGGCGCGCTCGACGGCGATAGCGTGCTGCGGCGCCGATTTGAGTCCTTTCAGATGCGTGAGCACGCCGACCCACGGCGTGATGACTTTCGCAAGCTCGGCGCCGGTCACCACGGCAATGACGCCGGGCGCCGTCTTTGCCGCGCTGGTATCGATCTTGACGATCCGCGCATGCGCATGCGGCGAGCGCAGGAACGCGACGTGCGCCATTCGCGGCAGCACGATGTCGCTGACATATTGCCCGCGGCCCTGGGTCAGCCGCTTGAGATTGGGCCGGGGCACCGAGCGGCCGATGTAGGAATTGGGCCGGTCGAGCGCGGTGAGGGTGGACGGGCTGTCGTCGGCGATTTTCATTGTCCGCTCCGCGCCCGCGCCACCGCTTCGATGGCGTCGACGATGGCATGATAGCCGGTGCAGCGGCAGTAGTTGCCGGAGATGTGCTCGCGGATTTCTTCGCGCGACGGCACGACACCATTCGCCAGCAGGTCCTGCGCGGCGAGCAGCATTGCCGGCGTGCAGAAGCCGCATTGCAGGGCATTGCGCCGTTCAAAGGCAGCCTGCAGATCAGCCAGCTCGCCCGCGTCGGACAGGCCTTCGATCGTCTCGACCGTGGCACCGTCGCATTGCACCGCCAGCATCAGGCATCCGCGCACAATCACGCCGTCGACCCGCACGGTACAGGCGCCACACACGCCGTGCTCGCAGCCGACGTGGCTGCCGGTCAGGCCGAGATCCTCGCGCAGGAAGTCGACCAGCGTCTTGCGCGCTTCGACATGTTCGCTGACGATCTCGCCGTTGACGGTCAATGAAACATCGAGCATGCGCTGCATCAGCATGGCTCCATCAGTTGCCGGACCACCCGGCGCAGCAGGACGCCGGCGAGATGCTTCTTCACGACGCCGCTCGCCTGCAGGTCGTCGGGCGGATCGAGGTCGAGCGCCGCAACGGCGGCATCAATGCCGCCGTCCGCCAGCGCCGCCTCCGCCTGGCGTGCGCGCAGCGGCGTCGCCCCGACGCCGAAAAATGCCAGCCGCACATCCGTCAGGCCCTGACCGTCGGCCCTGGCGGCCGCCGCGAGACCCACCATGGCGTAGTCGCCGTGCCGCCGCGCCAGTTCGGCGAAGCCGACGCGCGTATCCTTGTCGGCCGCCGGCACGCGGATGGCGGTAAGCATGTCGTGCGGGCCGAGCGCGGTCTCGAACAGATCCTGGAAGAAGTCGTCGGCCTTGACGGTGCGCCGGCCCGCCGGTCCAGTGATGTCGATCTCGCCCCCGAGCGCCAGCAGGCAGGCCGGCAGCTCCGCGGCCGGATCGGCAAAGGCGACCGAGCCGCCGATCGTGCCGCGGTTGCGGATCGCCGGATGGGCGATGTGGGGTATTGCCAGCGCAATCAGCGGCGCGTGCTGGCGGATCTCCTCCGACCGCCCGGCCTGCACATGCCGGGTCAGCGCCCCGATCTCGACCGCGCCATTCGTGCGGATGATCCCGTCGAGGCCGCCGATCCCATTGATATCCACGAGCAGGGTGGGCGCGGACAGCCGCATATTGAGTGTTGCGATGAGGCTTTGTCCGCCCGCAAGCAGCGTCGCATCGGGAGTCTCGGCGAGAAGCGTGATCGCCTCGTTGACCGAGCGCGCGCGTGCATAGGCGAATGGCGCGGGCTTCACGTCTCTCCTCGACGCTTTTGTCTTATTCTTGCCTATTCTGGCTGAGAACCGGCGTGCGTCAATGCGCCGGCGGACGATGGCTTCAGGCGGTGATCCGCTTCACGATATCGATCGAGCGGCGCAGCAGCGTCTGCGACGCTTCCAGCGTTCGGAAGGCGGCGTGCGCCGACAGCGTGACGTTTTCCATTGTCGTGAATGGATGGTCCGCGGGCAGGGGCTCGTTGTGGAAGACGTCCATTGCGGCATGGCGGATATGACCGTTCTTGAGCGCCGCGATCAGCGCCGCCTCGTCGGCCAGCGCGCCGCGCGCGGTGTTGACGAAGATCGCGCCCTTTTTCATGCGGCCGATGCGCTCGGCCGACAGGAACCCGCGGGTCTCGTCGCCGAGCGTCAGGTTCATCGACACCACGTCGCTCTTGGCCAGCAGCGTGTCGATGTCGACCAGCGGCACCCCGATGTCGGCATGCCTGGTGCGGTTCCAGCCGATCACCTCCATGCCCATGCCCTTGCCGATGCGCGCCACCTCGCGGCCGATGCCGCCGAGCCCGATGATGCCGAGCGTCTTGCCGAGCAGCTGGACGCCTTCGTGCGGCGTCCACACGCCGCGGCGCACCTCGCGGTCCATGCGCGCGAGGTCGCGCGCCGCCGTCCACATCAGCGCGATCGTATGCTCGGCAACGGCGGTGTCGCCATAGCCCTTGATGATGTGCACCTTGACGCCGCGCCCTTCGAGCTCGGCGACGTTCATGTAGCTCGACGGCCCGGTGCCGAGGAATACGATGTGCTTGAGCTCGGGGCATTGTGCGACCAGGGGGGTCGGCATGTAGGAGTGGTCGTCGATGGCGATGTCATAGCCACGAATGATGCGCGGCAGGTCATCGCGGGCGAAAGCCTCACGGTTGACGTCGATCGGCGGATCGTCGGACCGCAGCACGCTCTCCCAGACCGGCGCGAGCTGGTCGTTGCAGTCCATGAAGATTGTTTTCATGTGGCCCCCGTTGTCAGTGCAGCTTTACTTTATTTGGCATTGCCGCCTACATCCAGCCCATGACCGTTCACCGCGCTGCCTGTGTCATCGGCTGGCCGCTGGGACATTCCCGCTCGCCGCTCATCCACAACTATTGGATCAGGCTTCATGGTCTCGACGCCGAATATCGGCGCGAGCCGGTGGCGCCGCAGGACGTCAAGGCCTTCATCGGCTCGCTGCGCCAGCGCGGCTATGTCGGCATCAACGTTACCGTGCCGCACAAGGAAGTGGCGCTCGCAATGTCGGTGCCCGACGACCGGGCCAGGGCCGTGGGTGCTTCCAACACCTTGTGGTTTGAGGGCGACACGTTGCGCTCGACCAATACCGACGTCGGCGCATTTCTGGACAACCTTGACGAGGGGGCGCCGGGCTGGGACAGCGGCCCGCCGGGCGCCGTCGTGTTGGGGGCTGGCGGCGCGGCGCGCGCGGTGGTCTATGCGTTGCTCACCCGCAAGGTTGAACGCATTCATATCGTCAATCGGACGCCCGACCGCGCCGAGCAACTGAGACGACAGTTCGGGCCCGGTGTGCATCCGGCCGCGTGGTCGGAGCTTCCCAAGCTCCTTGAAGACGCCGGCGTTCTCGCCAACGCCACAACGCTCGGCATGCACGGCCAGCCACCGCTTGAGATCAGTCTGCCGAGAGCCGGACCATTGGTTGTTACCGACCTGGTTTACGATCCACTGGAGACGCCGCTGCTGAGAGCAGCCCACGCGCGGGGCCTGCGAGCGGTCGACGGACTGGGAATGCTGATGCACCAGGCGGTGGGCGGCTTCGAGCTGTGGTTCGGCGTGCGCCCCAAGGTCACGCCGGAGCTCCGTGCCCTGGTCGAAGCTGACCTGACCAGGCGTTGAAACAGGGAATTTACCGGGCCGGGCAGTGTTGTTTCCTGCATGCCGCAGCTTGTCCGCGGCGAGCGGAGGGATTCCGTCATGCGATCGTTGAAATACGGGCTGTTCGCCATCGCGTTATCGCTGACCCTCACTGGAGCCTCGTTTGCGCAGCAACAGGCGCGTATTCGTGGCCAGATCGAAAAAGCCGATGGCCCCAACGTGGTCCTGAAGGCACGGGATGGAACGATGATGAACGTCAGAATTGCGGACGATGTTCGCGTCTCGGCTCTGACCAAGGCATCGATGGCCGATCTCAAGGACGATACGTTCATCGGCATCGCCGGCGTGCCGCGACCGGACGGCAGCATCGAGGCCTATTCGATTCATATTTTCTTGCCCGCCCAGCGCGGCGTCGTGCCGGATCGGCACGGGCCCTGGGATGGCCGGCCGAACAGCACGATGACCAACGCCTATATCGAAGGCACGCCGATGGCGGCCGGCGATGGTCATAGCTTCAAGGTGAAATACAAGGACGGCGAGAAAACCATCGTCGTGACGCCGCAGACGACGGTCGCCGCGGCCACGCCGGGGGCCAAGGACGAGTTGAAGGCGGGCGCTCAGGTCATCATCTTCGGCTACGACAGGCAGCCCGACAATTCCATTGTCGCAAAGGTCATGTATGTCGGTCGCGGGGTGACGCCGGCGATGTGAATGGAGGCAGGATGAGATGAGAAAACAATTATTTATCGCCATCCTTGCGCTCTTTTGTGCGAGCACAGCGGGCGCGCAAGCTCAGGTCGTGCGGGTGCGCGGCACCATCGAGCAGGTCAGCGGCGACTTGGTGACGGTGAAGACACGTGAAGGCGACAGCGTGCGGATCAGGCTTGCGAGCGACGGCAAAGTGGTGGCGATGGTGAAAGCCTCGCTCGCCGACATCAAGGCCGGCTCGTTCGTCGGCGCGACCGCAATGCCGGCGGAAAATGGCGGCTGGCGCGCGATCGAGGTGCACATTTTTCCCGAGGCGATGCGAGGCGCCGGCGAGGGCGACCGGCCGTTCGACTATCGGCCGAAAAGCACCATGACCAACGGCACGGTCAATGCAGTCGACAGGCCAGCGAGTCCCACCCGCATGGGCGGCACGGTGAGCAAGGAAGACGGCACGGCTCTGACGCTTCAGTTCAAGGGCGGGGAGAAGCGGGTCGAGGTGACGCCAGAGACGGTGATTTATACTTATGCCGACGGCGGCAAGGATGACCTCAAACCCGGCGCGCGGGTCTTCATTAACGGCGCCACGCGTCAGGCGGACGGCACGCTGCTGGCCGCGCGTATCAATGTGGGGCGCGGCGTCGAGCCGCCGATGTGAGATCAGCCGGCCCGCCGCGTCGGTGCGTGCGCCGAGCCGCGGGCGGTCACGTCGAGGTCGGCGGCCAGCTCAGGTCTATCCTGCATGACCCTGGCGAGGTGCTGCTGCGCTTCGCCCTGCACCAGCCGCGCCAGCAGCACCGTAATGTCCTCGATTTCGTCCGCGACGACATGGATGGCCTCGGCCTGTTTCTGCACGAGGCCCGTGACCACGACATAGCGCGCGCCCAGGATTACCGGCCGCACACGCTCGAACAGCCGGGGCCAGACGATCACGTTGGCGACGGCGGTTTCGTCCTCGATGGTCAGGAACACCACGCCATTGGCCGAGCCCGGGCGTTGACGGCAGGTGACGAGGCCCGAAATCGTCGTTCGGACGCCATGTCCGGCGCTGCGCAGCGTCTCGTTGGGCTGCACGCCGCGGGGGCTGAGGTCGGCGCGCAGGAACTGCGCCGGGTGGGCCTTCAGCGACAGGCGCAGGAAGCGGTAGTCATTGACCACTTCCTCGCCGAGCGGCATCGGCGGCAGCGCGACATCGGGCTCGCGCTCGACCAGCCGGACGCCGGTGGCGGGGGACGCCGCAAACAACGGCAGGTCGTCGTCGCGGTCACCGGCGCGGCCGAGCGCCTTTGCTGCCCAGAGCGCGTCGCGGCGGGAGAGACCGAGCGAGCCGAACGCGTCGGCGTCCGCCAGTCGCTCCAGCACGCGCGGCGCCAGGCCGGTCCGCAGCCAGACGTCGCGGATGGAATCATAGCCGGCCGCGCGCTTTGCCATGATGCGTTCGGCGTCGTCCTTGGAGAAGCCCTTGATCTCCTGCAGGCCGAGCCGCACCGCGTGCGTCGAGCGGATGTCGTCGCGCATCGACCGATGCAGGGCGCTGAGCCGTTCCGCCGCGCGCGGGCCGGGCTCGAGGATGGTGTCCCAATCGGACCGGTTCACATCGGGCGGCCGCACCTCGATGCCGTGCTCCCGCGCATCACGAACGATCTGTGCCGTCGAATAGAAGCCCATCGGCTGGGCGTTGAGCAGCGCGGCGCAGAACACGTCCGGATAGCGGCATTTCAGCCAGGCCGAGGCATAGACCAGCAGCGCAAAGCTCGCGGCATGGCTTTCCGGGAAGCCGTATTCGCCGAAGCCTTCGATCTGCTTGAAGCAGCGTTCGGCGAACTCCTTCGGATAGCCCTTGCCCACCATGCCCTTGACCATCTTGTCGCGGAACATGCCGATGGTGCCGGTGCGCTTGAAGGTCGCCATCGCGCGCCGCAGCTGGTCGGCTTCGCCGGCCGTGAAGCCGCCGGCGACCATGGCGATCTTCATCGCCTGTTCCTGGAACAGCGGCACGCCCAGGGTCTTCGACAGAATGTCTTCGAGCTCCTTCTTGTGATACTCGACCTTTTCGTGGCCTTCTCGGCGCCGCAGATAAGGATGCACCATGTCGCCCTGGATCGGTCCCGGCCGGACGATCGCCACCTCGATGACGAGATCGTAGAATTCCTGCGGCCGAAGCCGCGGCAGCATGCTCATCTGGGCGCGGCTCTCGACCTGGAACACGCCGAGCGAGTCGGCGCGGCTGAGCATGGCGTAGACGGCTTTCTCCTCGTTCTGGATGTTCGAGAGCGTCAGGTGCTCGCCGTAATGCCGCCGCGCCAGGTCGAACGCCTTGCGGATGCAGGACAGCATCCCGAGGCCGAGCACGTCGACCTTGAGGATGTGGAGGGCGTCGAGGTCGTCCTTGTCCCATTCGACGAAGGTGCGATCCGGCATCGCGCCGTTGCCGACCGGCACGATCTCGTCGAGCCGTGTTTTCGTGATGACGAAGCCGCCGACATGCTGCGAGAGGTGGCGGGGAAAGCCGTTGATCTCACGCGCCAGGGCTGCGATCTTGCGCATGCGCGGGCTGTTGACGTCGAGGCCGCTGCGCGTGATCGCGTCCTTCGAGACGGAGCCACCGCCCATGCCCCAGATCGAGGATGACAGCGCGCCGATCGTATCTTCGGACAGGCCGAATACCTTGCCCACCTCGCGGATCGCCGAGCGCCCGCGATAGCAGATCACGGTGGCGGCGATGCCGGCGCGCTCGCGCCTGTATTTCCCGTAGATATACTGGATGACCTCTTCGCGCCGTTCATGCTCGAAATCGACGTCGATGTCGGGCGGCTCGTCGCGTTCGGTCGAGATGAAGCGCTCGAACAGGAGGTCGACTTTCTTCGGATTCACCTCGGTAATGCCGAGGCAGAAGCAGACCGCGGAATTGGCCGCCGAGCCGCGGCCCTGGCACAGGATGCCGCGCGAGCGGGCAAACTGGACGATGTCGTAAACCGTCAGGAAATACGGGGCGTATTGCCGTCCGGCGATCAGGGCCAGTTCATGACCGAGGGTCAGGTTGACCTCGTCCGGCACCCCGCCCGGATAACGCCACCTCGCCCCTTCATAGACCAGATGTTCGAGCTTGGCCTGCGGCGTGGCAAAGCCCGTGATGCTTTCGTCAGGATAGTCATATCGCAATTCATCGAGCGAAAAGGTGAGCCGTTCGCTGAGGCGCTCGGTTTCCTGGATCGCTTCCGGATGGTCGCGGAACAGACGCAGCATCTCCTGCGGCGGTTTGAGGAACCGTTCGGCACTCGCCGAGAGATGACGGCCGGCCTTGTCGATCACGAGCTTCTCGCGGATGCAGGTGAGCACGTCCTGCAGGGGACGGCGGTCGGGGTGGTGATAGAGCACGTCATTGACCGCGATCAGCGGCACGCGCGCATCGCCGGCAGTGGCTGCGGCTTTAGCCAGTCGCTCCCGATCGCGGCCGCGATAAAGCATCGCCGCGGCAAGACGCACGCGGCCGGGTGCGGCTTCATGAAGCTGGTTCAACAGCAATACGTCGCCGCCCATCGCGATTATCTCAAGTCCGGAACAATTCTCGAGCAGGTCGGCGAGCCGGAGAATACATTCGGCCTTCTCACCGCGCAGGTTGCCGGCGGTGAGCAGCCGCGTCAGCCGCCCCCAAGCCGCACGGTCGCGTGGATAGGCAAGGATGTCCGGCGTTCCGTCGCTGAACACCAGCCGCGCGCCGGGATGATAGCGCAGGCTGAGCTGCTGCTCGCGCTTGATGAGGTGAGCCCGCACCACGCCGGCCACCGAGTTGCGGTCGCATAGCCCCAGACCGGCAAGGCCGATCGCCTGTGCCTGCATCATCAATTCTTCGGGATGCGACGCGCCGCGCAGAAAGGAAAAGTTCGAGGCGCAGGCAAACTCGAAGTAGCGCGACGTCATGCCATTCAACGTCACGCAAAGGCTCCGTGCAAATACCACTGCGGCGTTTCCCCGGCGTCGCGGTAAAGCCCGGCACGGAACAGCCAGAAGCGCAGGCCGTCTTTGTCTTCGACGCGAAAGTAGTCGCGTGCCGGCGCGCCTGCGTCGTCCCACCAGGCGCTTTCGATCCGTTCCGGACCTTCGGCGGCGACCACCGTATGCAGCTCACGTCGCCAGCGAAAGCGTAACGGCGGTCCGTCCGGCACTTCGGCCACGACATGGATCGGCTCGGGACGTGCCAGCATGCGCAACGGCCGGGGTCCTCCAATGCCCTGGGCGGCACGATGATCGCGTAGCGCCTGCCAGTCTTCGTGACGGTCATCGGCGCCTTTTATCTGCGCCGGCGCGGTTGTGGACGCGATTTCAGGGATATGACTGTCCTGTGCGACGAGGCGGCGCACATGCCGGGGTCCGAGCCGGGCGCTCAGGCAGTCGATCAATCGATCCAGCGCAGCCCGATCATCATTATCGAACCCGATCTGCTCCGCATGACACGGTTCGGCGACAGTGACGGCAAGCCGCACTATGTCGAAGCCGAAGCCC
Organism: uncultured Undibacter sp.; assembly: GCA_964576085.1. GTDB lineage: Bacteria > Pseudomonadota > Alphaproteobacteria > Rhizobiales > Xanthobacteraceae > Pseudolabrys. Next base: position 14,738 of record CAZNTY010000460.1, read on the forward strand.
GGATCGTATTGATCGACGAGCGCCGCAAGTCGTTCGGTGAACAGAGCTCGAATTTCGGCTGGATCGCGCAACGGTCGCGAGGTGCCAGCCTCAATGCGGCGCACCGCGCCGTCAACACGGAATAAGGTCAGTTCGAGCCGGCGCGCGCCGTCGCCCTGTCGCTCAAGAGAAAGTTTCAATCGTTGTGCCAGCCGTTTGGTGATGCTCAATACGTCATCCTCTCGCAAGACCGGCTCGCCAAGACGCTGCTCGGCCAGATAGGGGGCGACTGGCAACCGCGGATTGAGCGGCTCAAACTCGCGGCCAAGAGCACGGTCGAGCTGGCGCAGCAAATCCATACCGAATCGAGCGGCCAGCGGAGCACGTGGCAAGTCGATGATGTTGCCGATGCGCTTGAGGCCGACACGGTCAAGCGCCGAGATCTGCGTTCTGTCGATCCGCAGGGCGGCAAGCGGCAAAGGCGAGAGAAACGCACGCTCCCCGCCGCTGGGATGAAGGCCTGGCAGGCCGAAGCGGGCTGCAGCATAAGCTGCACCGATAGTGGCGGCCACGGCGATGCGGAAGGTGAGGCCGGCGCGCCTCAACCGCATGGCAAGGTCATCGACCAGCTTCTGCTCGCTGCCATAAAGATGGGCGCATCCGGCGATGTCGAGCAGCAGACTGTCGGATCCGTCGCAGGCGACCAGGGGTGTATAACGCAGGCACCAGTCGGCAACCGATGCGAGCAGGCGGGCATCGGCAGTGCTATCTTCTTCGACCGCAACAATATTGGGATGCATGGCGCGCGCCTGCGCCAAGGCGAGGCCGACGTGCAATCCCGCATCCGCCGCGGCATGATTGAGCGCAACGATCAGCTCGACATTGCCGCGCTTGCCGTAAATGACGACGAGGGAATTCGGATTTCGCGTCTTCTCAAGCGACCGCGCGAGCCGGTCGGTTGACAGTCGGCAAAGCCACAGACTGAGGATGCGTTGATGCGGGGACAAAACGCTCATCGGAACCACTCCACTCCAGCGTCCATGATCCGAGCGGCCCCCGCCGATTACGCACGAGCTGTGCGCTGATGCGGGGCGGGCCAGGACCATGACTTGCACGTGAATTTGCTGCGCCGACGACCCAGCGTGTTGCGGCGGTCGAGATCTCGTTTGACGGCGCGGCGCGTAGCACGAGGGCGAGTCCACCGTGCTCGCTTGCAGCGAGGGAAAGCCGGCGCAGCGCGATCGGATCGATCGTCTCGCGCCGCATTTCGCCTATCACGGCGCCGACGGCGCGGCAGCGTAGCGCCTCCTCCATCGCCCAGAGCAAATTGCGCATGCGGTTCGCTGCAACGATGATCAGTCGTTCGGGTGGCAGGCCGAACTCGTCGAGACCGGCGCCGCAGGGCATGCCGTTCTTAGTCAGCGTTGTGTCCTCGGCGATCCAGACAATGCTTTTTCGTCGCAGGAGGAGCGAAACTCCCAACGCGAAACCAGTGGCCGCGGTGATATGGACAGGATTCACGGCGGCGATCTCGTGCAGCGCGCCGCGGGCGAGGCCGCCTTCGAGCACGGCATCGATCAAAGGAATGCCAAGAGGCTGTACGCCAGACTCCGCAAGACCGGCGGGCCGTTCCAGGGCAGCGATTTTTTTACGCAGCTCTGTCAGCATATAAGTCATTGAAAGAATTAGGATTATGCTGCATGAGACAGCGGACCTCTCTTTTTTGTTCATGATTTGTTCTTATGATTCCCTAGAACGGCAATCTCGGTCAAGAGGTTCAAAAAAGCCCCAGCCTGTTCCTGGCGCTGCGGTCATATTGCTGCAATCCCATGGCTAACGCTTGACGGCAGAGACCACGAGCCGCCGGCCATAGATAGACTGCGGGGAGCCGGCCTGGGTCCAGAACCGACGTTCTTCGTCGCCCTTCGCATTTTGCAGCCGCCGCGCACAGTAGGACTTCGCGAACAGGCCCAGCGGCCATTCAAACACGCGGCGCGGCTTCGGCTCATCGACGTCGTGTAGTGTGACGTCTGAGAATCCGACCAGGCTCAAGTAGAGATAAAGATGCGGGAAGGTCCACGGCGTGATGTGCATGTGCGTGCCCTTCTCGATTCGGCCGGCGAGCGCCGGGAAACCCGGAAAGAAGCCGCGCGTGAAGTATTGCAGCCGCGCCGCCGGATGCCAGGTGTTCGGCGTGGTTATTACGATTGTGCCGCCGGGATTAAGATGTGCCGCCGCCGCGCGCAGGAACAGCTCCGGGTTGCCGATATGCTCCAGGCCTTCGCAACTCACGATCGCGTCATAGGTCGGCAAATCTTCCGGCAAGCCACGGTCGAGATCGGCGGCGCGGAAGGCCCGGTATCCTCCGGGGCGCGAGTCATAGAGGTCGAGGCCATCGATCTCCACCTTCGGTGCAAGCATCGTGCGCAGCCAGCCGTTGCCGCTCGGAGCGTCGAGCACGGTCGCGACCGGCGACGCGTTCAAGATCGCCGCCACCACCGGCATGTATTCCTTGGTCGTGATCATGGCCTCTCGCCCGCCACCTGCGCCTGTCCAGCAGAACGGCTCTATAGCGACACCGGAGCAAAAGCGATAATGAAAGACAAGCGCGCCCGTAGCTCAGCTGGATAGAGCATCAGACTTCGAATCTGAGGGTCGGGAGTTCGAATCTCTCCGGGCGCGCCAGTTATTTCGACGGCACAGCGTCGCTGAGCCGTGCGCCAGGTACTTCCGTCACCGCGCGATAGGCATCGGCAAGGCCGGCGCCGAAATCGTCGTCACGCCCCTTCTTGCCGAGATCTTTCGCGGTTGCCAGCAGGATATTGCGCACGGCATCAGGAGTAAGGTCGTTTTTTCGTTGGAGCATCAGCGCAACGACGCCGCTGACCTCCGCCGCCGAAAACGACGTGCCGGTGGATACCTGATAGCCGCCATCCGGCACCGCGATCAGAATGTCGACGCCGGGCGCCGCCACCGCGATATGGCGGCCGCGGTTGGAGCCAGCAAACAGCTTATCGGCAGAATCGGTTGCAGTGACCGCGATCACATTCGGGTCAGCAGCAGGATAAAGCGGCGGCGATTTCGCCCCGGCATTGCCGGCGGCGGCGATCAGCACCGTATTCTTCCTGTGCGCGGCTTCGAGCGCGCGGTGAATAAGCGGGTCGGCGGGGCCGGCAAAGCTCATGTTTATGATGCGCGCGTTCTGCGCGACCGACCAGTCGAGCCCCTTCACAATGCTGAAGGTGGTTGCTTCAGCCCCGCCGCCGGCAGGATCGAAAGCACGCACGGCGAGGATGCGGGCGCCCGGCGCCGAACCCATCAACCGGCCGTGTCCGGCGATCAGCGCGGCGACGGCAGTGCCGTGCATATGCGGGGTAAAGGGCGTCGCGAGGGTATCCAAGCTGCCAGCGATTGCGCCGGCAAGCTCGGGTTGCGCCGGATCGATGCCGGAATCGATCACGGCAACGCGAATGTCATCGCCCTTGGCGATGCCGTGCGCCTCGGACAGCCGCATCTTGGCGATGGCATATTGCGCCGGATCACCTTCGGCTGCCGGTTTCGCCGCCTCTGCTTTGTCGCTGGATGTCGCCTGCTGGAGTGCGAACAGGTAGTTCGGCTGCGCCGAGGCGATGCGGCGGTCGGATTCCAGCGCACGCACCACGGCGGCCACCGAGCGGCGGTCGGGAATGCGCCAGCGATAGAATGTCGTGCCAAGCAAAGTGACCTGCTGTGAGTCGATTTGTGTCAGACGATGGCGCTGTCGCAATGCGTCGATCGTCCGCGCCGGCGTCGTATTCGGCAGCTCGATCACCACCTCGTCCGGCACCATGCGGCGCTCGCCCGACGGCGGCACGCCGCTGCCTCGGCGCGAATTGCGTTGCGCACTTGATTGCCGTCGCGGCTGTGGCTCGTCCGCCGGTTCCGCGCCGGCTGGCGGTTGCGAGGCGATGATGCCGGTGGCGAGGCCGACGCCGAGCCCAATCAATCCGCCGCCGTGCCAGCCGCCCCCGCCGCCGCGATAACCGCCGCTCGGCATGCGGCTGCCGCCCTTCGATACCTGGTCGAGGCGCCCTTGCGCCGTCGCGCTGCCCGCCGGCAGCGCAAGCAGGGCCGCCATCGCAGCGGCAAGAATTAGGACGGCGGATTTGCGGACGGTCATGGCCCGGCCCTCATTCGACGGCGGCGATGAAATCGACAGTCTTGTCCTGCTGGAGTTGCTTCACCACGCGGGCGAGCTCTCCTTTCGGGATGCCGGTCCCGGCGACGCGCACCCGATACATCCCGCCCGGCCCGGGCCCGCCGACCAGCGCGAGCTTGTTGGATTCGAGGAACGCCGTGATATCGGCGGCGCTCGCCTGCGGCGCGAAACGGATCATGGCGTAGCTGCCCCCGTTCGTCGCACCTGAAGGTGCCGACGCGGTCTGATAGCCGCTGCCGGCGCGGTCGTTCAGCAATACGCCGGTGATGACACCTGCCTGCGCCAGCAGCACCAGAGCGGCAGCGGCAGTCGCGAATGCCAAGGTGCGCGGCGTCAGGTTGGCGATCAATGCACCGACGCGCGCAGTAAGATCGAGTCGGGGCAGGGCCGTGCGTTTCGGTTCGGCATCGATCTTCTTGAACAGTGTCTCCATCGCGCGCGCCGACGGTGCGCCGAGAGTTTCGTTGAGGTGGATGGTCTCACCGAATTCCTCGCGCACCAGTTCGTAGCGGCGGGCGAGCTCGGGGTCGCGCGCCAGCGCCTCCTCGACGCGCTTGGCGTCGCGGCGGCTCAACGTGCCGGCGGCATGCCACGGCAGCAGCTCTTCGATTTCCTGCCGATTCGTGGGCGTATCGTTCGTCGCAGTCATGGCCAACCTCGATCCACTCCTTGCTGCTTCAGCAGCTCGCCCAGTTTCTTTCGTGCGTAGAACATCCGTGTTTTCACCGTCGCTTCCGGGATGCCGACGATCGCGGCCACTTCTTCGACCGACTTCTCGTGATAGTAGACGAGGTCGATGATCTCCCGGTGTTCGGCGGACAATGTGCCCAAGGCCTGGCGCAAAATCCCGCCTTTGTCCTTTTTCTCCAGTGCGGCCTGCGGATCGTCGGCATGATCGATAACCGCTTCCGCCGTTTCCGCATCCAGCTCCTGCTCGCTACGGCGCCGCAGCTGGGACAGCGCCTTGAATCGCGCGATCGACAACATCCAGGTTGACGCCGCGGCACGGCCCTCGAATTTTCCGGCCTGCCGCCAGACATCGAGGAATACCTCGCTGACCAGATCCTCCGCGGTCGCCTCGTTGCGCACGAGCCGCAGCACGAACCGGTAGACCCGGACATGGTGCCGTGCGAACAGTACCTGCATGGCCAACCGGTCGCCGTTGGCGATCCTTCCGATCAGGACTTCATCTGAAGCGGTCTGCATCGGCAGGTTCGGCCTTCATCGGAGTAGTCGCAGCCGGCGGCCACAAGGTTCAAAGCCAACGATACCGGCGGCAGGGTGCGCTCCTTCGGCCGTAGCCGGCAAGGCAGACGGCGAGATCATCGAACTCGATAAATATTTCATATTTAACAATAGCTTATCAGGAAGATTGCTGAGCGATCCGAAATTTTTGTCTCGTCTTTGAACCAGCCGGGCCCGGCACACGACCCATAGGCACAGGATGCGATTAGCGCATCCCCGCAAACAGGAGAGACGACAATGTTCCGCAAGCTCACCATCGCCCTCGGTGCCACCGCCGCGCTCGCCACTGCCGCATTGGCGCCCACCTCCGCCTCTGCCTGGGGCTACCATCACCACTACCATGGCTGGGGCCACGGCTTCGGTTTCGGCCTCTATGCCCCGGTCGTCGCGGCCGTCCCGGCCGCCACTGGCTGCTATCTGGAGAAGCGCTGGGTCAATACTCCGGTCGGTCCGCGTGTCCGTCGCATCGAGGTGTGCTACTGACGGAAACATGGTCACGGATAGGACCCCGGTCTCGCTCGCGCGATGCCGGGGTTTTTCCTTTTTGCAGCCGCAAGGTCGCCCTTTGCTTTTGGAAACTGTTACAAGTTTCTGCTACTGGGCATCATGCACGGGCCATTCGATCCATTTTTCCCTGATTGCCGTCGGAGCCGTCGATGCTAAAGGCTCTGCGCGCGGCGGCGCGATTCTGTCAGGAGAAGATCGGCTGGAATCGGATCGGTTTTATCGTCAGCATCACCATTATCGGCGTTGCGATTGATGTCCTGTATCACACGCTGCACGACATCAATATTGACGAGGTCATTCAGGCGATCCAAGCCACGTCGCTGCGCGACATTCTTGCCGCCGCATTTTTCGTCGCTGCCGGCTATTTCACCCTGACCTTCTACGACCTGTTCGCGCTACGCACGATCGGCCGCAAGGACATTCCATACCGCATTGCCGCGCTTGCCGGCTTCACCAGCTACTCGATCGGCCACAATATCGGCGCTACGGTCTTCACCGGCGGCGCGGTCCGCTATCGCGTCTATTCTGCGCACGGCCTCGATGCTGTCGAGGTGGCGAAGATCTGTTTCGTTGCCGGCCTGACATTTTGGCTCGGCAATGCCGCAGTGCTCGGCCTTGGCATCACGTTCGATCCGATTGCCGCATCCGCCATCGATCAATTCCCATCCTGGATCAATCGCTGGATCGGCATCGCCATTCTGCTGATCCTGCTGAGTTATGTCGGCTGGGTGTGGAGCGCGCCGCGCATGCTCGGGCGCGGGGGCTGGGAGGTGCGGCTGCCGAACGGCCCTTCGACCCTCCTGCAGATCTGCATCGGCGTCGTCGATCTCGCGTGCTGTGCGCTCGCGATGTACATGCTGTTGCCGTCCGAGCCGAACATCGGCTTTGTCACGCTGGGCGTGATCTTCGTCACCGCGACGATGCTGGGTTTCGCCAGCCACGCGCCGGGCGGGCTCGGCGTGTTCGACGCCACGATGTTGGTTGCGCTCTGGCAGTTTGACAAGGAGGAGCTGCTGGCCGGCCTTCTGCTGTTTCGGCTGCTTTACTACATCGTGCCCTTCGTGCTGGCGCTGACGTTGCTCGGCATTCGCGAGGCGATCATCTATCTGCGCGCACCCAGCATATTGCCGCCACCGCAGGCGGTAGAGACGGCGGGGCCGATCCGCAGCGAGCTTGAACGGCCGGCAAAAAAAACAAGAAAAGCAAACGCCCGCACTGACCGGCGATAAGCCCGCATCAGTCCGGCATCATCGCTTGATCGGCTCCAGCGCGCGCCGCAGGGCCTCCGGCAGCGGCACCGGGCGGCTGGTGGCGCGGTCGACATAGACGTGGACGAAGTGGCCCTGGGCCGCGGCGCTGTCGTCGTCATTGCGGAAAATGCCGACGCGGTAACGTGCGCTGCTGTTGCCGATGTGCTCGACGGCAAGAGCAGCCGTCACTCGGTCAGGGTAGGCAACCGGTGCGAAGTAGCTGCACTGCGTTTCAACCACGAGACCAATCACGTTGCCTTTGACGAAATCGATCGCGCCGTTGTCGATCAGGTAGCGGTTCACCACGGTGTCGAAAAACGAATAATAAACCACATTGTTGATGTGGCCATAGACGTCGTTGTCCATCCAGCGCGTGGTGATCTCCAGGAAGTGTGGGAATGCCGCGCGCGTCAGCGCCGTCTCGCGCGCCATCAGGTGCGCCGCTTTGCTCGGGGCGGCGCCTTCTTGCGCGCCGACGCATCCTGCCGGAACGGCGGATCGACCAGCACGTTGGGGCCGATCTGCGCGATGCTGGAGACGCCGGTGAGCGCCATCGAGACGTCGAGCTCTTTCTTGATGATATCGACGGTCTTGGCGACGCCGGCCTGGCCGAAGGCGCCGAGCCCCCACACGTAAGATCGTCCGATCAGGCAGCCACGCGCGCCGAGCGCCAGCGCCCGCTCGACGTCGGCGCCGGTGCGCACGCCGCCGTCGAACAGCACCTCGATCTGGTCGCCGACCGCGTCGACGATCTTCGGCAGCATCGAGATCGACGAGGCGGCGCCATCGAGCTGGCGACCGCCGTGGTTCGAGCACACCAGCGCCTCGGCGCCGGTGGTGGCGGCAATGCGCGCGTCCTCCACGTCCATGATGCCCTTGAGGATCAGCTTGCCGGGCCACAGACTCTTGACCCACTCGATGTCGCGCCAGTTCAGTGTCGGATCGAACTGCTGCGCGGTCCACTGCGACAGCGACGTGACGCCTTCCATGCCTTTGACGTGCCCGGCGAGGTTGCCGAACGTTTTGCGCTTGCCCCTGAGGATGCTCCAGGCCCAGGCCGGCTTGGTCGCGATGTCGATCAGGTTGCTGAGCCGGATTTCGGGCGGCACGGTCAGGCCGTTCTTGATGTCGCGGTGGCGCTGGCCGAGGATCTGCAGGTCGACAGTCAGCACCAGCGCGCTACACTTGGCGTTGGCGGCGCGCTCGATCAGTTCGCGCATGAAGCCACGGTCGCGAATGACGTAGAGCTGGAACCAGAACGGCTTGTCGACCGCGGCGGCAACGTCCTCGATCGAGCAGACCGACATGGTCGAGAGCGTGAACTGGACTCCGGCCGCATGGGCGGCTCGGCAGGCGAGGATTTCGCCATCGCCGTGCTGCATGCCGAGCAGGCCGATCGGCGACAGCACGACCGGCACCGACATCGGCTCGCCGACGATCGTGGTCGAGGTATCGCGCTTGTCGACATCGACCAGGACGCGCTGGCGCAATTTGACCTTGTCGAGGTCCGCGATATTGGCCCGCAGAGTGCTTTCGCTGTAGGAGCCGGCCTCGGCGTAATCGGTAAAGGCACGGGGCACCTTACGGCGCGCGATCTGGCGCAGATCTTCGATGCAGGTAACGTTTTTCATGGACAGGGATGACATCCGGCTTGCCTCAATCTTCAGCTAGCATGGCCGCCGCCCGGACGGGAAGGCGACAAAGTCGCGCCCTATCGCGGCTTTCATGGCTAATACGCGCCTAACAAGGTGGGGTAAGGATTGCTCATAAATTTTGACGTATAAAAGGGCCGTCGCTCACTATAAAGCGACGGCGATCCGGGCTGCGATGCCCGGCAACAACACACAAGTTTGGGATACAGGGGCTCGATGGCTCGCAAGTATTTCGGCACCGACGGCATTCGCGGCCTGGCGAACCGCGTGATAACGCCGGAGCTCGCGCTCAAGGTTGGGCAGGCCGCCGGCCTCGTGTTCAAGCGCGGCGAGCACCGCCACCGCGTTGTGATCGGCAAAGACACGCGGCTGTCGGGCTACATGATCGAGACCGCGCTGGTCGCCGGCTTCACCTCGGTCGGCATGGACGTGCTGCTGCTCGGCCCGATGCCGACGCCGGCGGTCGGTATGCTGACCCGCTCGATGCGTGCCGATCTCGGCGTGATGATCTCGGCTTCGCACAATCCGTTCGACGACAATGGCATCAAGCTGTTTGGACCCGATGGGTTCAAGCTCGGCGACGAGCTTGAAAGCGAAATCGAGGCCTTGATCGATGGCGACATGAGCAAACGGCTGGCCCGCAGCGCCGACCTCGGCCGTGCCAAGCGCATTGACGGCGTGCACGACCGCTACATCGAATTCGCCAAGCGCACGCTGCCGCGTACGCTTGATCTTGAGGGCATGCGCGTGGTGGTCGACTGCGCCAATGGCGCCGCTTATCGCGTGGCTCCGGCTGCGCTCTGGGAGCTTGGCGCCGATGTCATCAGCATCGGTGTCGAGCCAGACGGCTTCAACATCAACAAGGATTGCGGCTCGACCGATATCGCCGCGCTCACCGCCAAGGTGCGGGAAACGCGAGCGGACATCGGCATCGCACTGGACGGCGACGCCGACCGCGTGATGATCGTGGACGAGCGCGGCCATGTCGTCGATGGCGACCAGGTGCTGGCGGTGATCGCGGAAAGCTGGAAGGATGACGGCCGGCTCACCCGGCCCGGCATCGTCGCGACCGTCATGTCGAATCTCGGGCTCGAACGGCATCTCGCTGGCTTGGGTCTAGAACTGCTGCGCGCGCCAGTCGGCGACCGCTACGTGCTCGAGCAGATGCGGGCGCAGGGCTACAACGTCGGCGGCGAGCAGTCCGGCCATATCATCCTGTCGGATTACAATACCACCGGCGACGGTTTCGTCGCTGCGCTCCAGGTGCTCGCGGTGATCCGCCGCCAGCAGAAGCCGGTGTCGCAGGTGTGCCATCGCTTCGAGCCGCTGCCGCAAGTGCTCAAGAACGTGCGCTACAAGAACGGCACGCCGCTGGAGAGCGCGACGGTCAAGTCCGCAATCGTCGCCGCCGAGCAGAAGCTCGGCCGCGGCGGCCGGCTGATCGTACGTCCGTCGGGGACTGAGCCGGTGATCCGCGTGATGGGTGAGGGCGACGACAAGATTCTGGTCGAGGCGGCTGTGGATGACGTCATCGAGGCGCTCGCCAAAGTCGCCGCGTAAGGCCGGGGACAGGCTGGTTCGGGCCGAAAAGTCCTTTGCCGTCAATAGATTAGAATGTTTGTAAAGAGCGGTTTTGTTTGACTCGGCGCGCGCGAGCCTTTAGCCAAGTCGCACCAGAAGACCAAGAAACCGCCGGCGCGATGATCGTCTGCTCCTGCAATGTGCTGACCGACCACGAGGTGCGCGACGCTGTGCGCAACGCCAGCCGCCGCTCGACCAGCCAGGTTTACGGCTGCCTCGGTTGCAGCGCGCAGTGCGGCCGTTGCGCGCGCACGATCCGCAAGATCATCGATGAGACGGTCGGCGCAGATGCTTTGGCCTGTCCGGTGGGGTGCGCCTGCGCCTTGCACATCACGACGGTCGAGTCCCGCTGCGCGCATGAGCGCCGCGCCGTCGGGCACCGGAGTCATGCTCATCCGCAGCAGAAGCAGGCGGAACCGAAGTCCGTGCCGGCCTCTGGATAGGCGTGCTTTTCTCTTTAGAATTCCACTAAACTAAACTAGCATCCCTTTTTGATTGCCAGGAGTGCCGTCATGAAGGGTGATGCCAAGGTCATCGACTATCTCAACAAGGGTCTGCGGAGCGAGTTGACCGCAGTCAATCAATATTGGCTGCATTTCCGCCAGCTCAATCACTGGGGTTACAAGGACCTCGCCAAGAAGTGGCGCGAGGAATCGATCGAGGAAATGCACCACGCGGACCGCTTCATTGACCGCATCCTGTTCCTCGAAGGCTTTCCTAATCTCCAGGTTCTCGATCCCCTGCGGATCGGCCAGAATGTGAAGGAAATTCTCGAATGTGATCTTGCGGCCGAAGTCGGCGCGCGGGCGCTCTATCAGGAGGCGGCGACGTATTGTCATTCCGTCAAGGACTACCCGTCACGCGACCTGTTCGAGGACCTGATGAAGGATGAGGAGCACCACATCGACTTCCTCGAGACCCAGCTCGACTTGGTCAAGGACCTCGGCGTCCAACTCTATTCGCAGAAGCACGTCGGCGACATCGAGGCTGATCATCCACCGAAGAGTGATTAGACGCCGCCGCGAGCCAGTAAACGAAAACTTAACGGGCGCCGCGCATCGCGGCGCCTTTCGTTTGCGCGTCATGGTGTCCGCGGCGTTAAAGAACGTCGTTAAAAAACACGGTTAAGGGCCACTTAAGGTTTTGCTGCCATCGTCCCATTGCCTGCCGCTCGCAGGTGCCCGTTCGCGATTCGCGCGTGTGAAGCAAGGGACGAAGGATGGTCGGTGCGCGTCTGACGTTTTCGGCACTGGCGATTGCGCCGCTTCTGGCGAGCGTAAGCGCGCATGCGGCCGATTATTATCAACCTCCGCCTCCACCGCCCTACCAGCCGCCGCCGATCATCATCCAGCAGCCGGCGCCGGAATTTGCCGGCAACTGGTACCTGCGCGGCCAGGTCGGAGCCGGCATGATGAGCGAATACAAGCTCGAGGTTTCGCCGATCCCGGCTGGCGGCTCGTTCGCCTCAAAATCGATCAGCGACACATTTTTCATCGGCGCCGGCATCGGTTACGAGTGGAGCAACTGGCTGCGCTTCGACTGGACTGCGGAATATCGTGCCAAGGCGCGCATCTATGCGCTGGGCTATTACCAGCCCGGCCCTCCTATTGGCACCGGCCCGGTCTTCGTCGACGATTATCAAGGCTATTTGAAATCCTGGGTGTTCCTGGCCAACGCCTATGTCGATCTCGGCACCTGGGATTGCTTCACGCCATTCATCGGCGCCGGCATCGGCGCGGCATTGAACACCGTCTCCGAATTCAGTGATGTCAGCCCCGCCGTGCCCGGTGGAGCAGGCAGCTCGTTCGGGACCGCACACACCACGAGCGACTGGAATCTGGCGTGGGCTCTCTATGCCGGCGTCACCTACAACGTCACCAAGACGTTCAAGATCGACCTGACCTACCGCTACCTCAATCTCGGCTCGGCAAAGACGACGATCGAGTGCAACGGCGGCTGCGGCGGAACGAACTTCACCTTCAAGAACCTCACGTCGAACGATTTCATGCTGGCGTTCCGCTGGGAGTGCTGTGACTTCGCGCCGCCGCCGCCGAAATACGTTTACACGCCGCCTCCTTACGTGCCGCCGCCGCCGCTCCAAAGCAAAGGCTAGTCGACGATGTTGAGTTTTGTCCGCGTTGGAGTTGCAGGCGTTATGACGGCGACGCTGGCCGGTGCCGCGATGGCCGCTGACATGCCCGGTCCACTGCCGCCGCTTCCTTTGCCGGTCGTTCCGCCAACAGTGTGGATCAATAACGGTTGGTATGTGCGCGGCGATCTCGGCTGGCGCTTCGGAACGATCGGCGATGTCAATGCCACGATCGACCCCGGAAGCAACAAGCTCGGTGACGGATTCACCGCTGGCGCAGGTGTCGGCATCAAGACCCGATTCCTGCGCACTGACTTCACGATCGATTACGCCTCGCCGGCCAAATACACAGGCAGTGTCGTAGCGCCCTCGGATGTTAGCGCGAAGATCCAGTCGCTGAATTTCCTGTTCAACGGCTATCTCGACCTCGGCACCTGGCATCGCCTGACGCCCTATATCGGCGCGGGCGCCGGCGCCGCCTTGGTGACGGTGAACGATTTCCAGAGCACGGCACTGCCGGCATCCGGCGACCATAGCCAGTGGAATTTCGCCTATGCCGGCATGGCGGGCGTCGCCTGGGCGGTCGCGCCCAATGTGCAGATCGACATCGGCTATCGCTACCTCAATGTCGGCGACGCGCACAGCGGCGGCCCCGGCGAGGTGACGTTCAAGAGCGTCGCCGGTCATGAAGTTCGCGTCGGTTTGCGGTGGAGTTTCGATGATCTGGCAGAATTCCACTAACGCGCCTGTTTGGCGGCACATGCGAGCGGGCCGCCTGGGTGGCCTTGTCGCGCTTCGCCTCCTTGCGTCGGCAAGCTTCATAGTCGTGACGGCCGGCTCTGGACGGGCGGCCGATATCGACGACTCGTTCCTGCGCGGTGCCTTCAGCCCGACGACGATAAAGCCCTACAATAGCTGGGAGGGGCCATATTTCGGCGCCGACCTCGGCTATTCGCAAATGAAGTCAGACTTCAGCGACAACGTCGGCTCGATGGTTCACGATATCTTGCGCAACACCACCATTGAGAACGAAGGAAATGTTTCTGATTGGCCGCTCGTGAAGGGCAGCGGCAACGGCAACGTCTGGGGCGCCTATGTCGGCTACAATTGGCAAATGTCCGACTTGGTGATGGGCATCGAAGGCGCCTATCACATGGGGTCGAAGCCGCTCCACGCATCCGGCGCGGACAGCATCGGCCGCACCTTCACGACATCCGACAACATCAGCAACTCGGTGATACTCAACACATCCGGCGAGCTCGAGCTCAAGGACTACGCCACGATCCGTGGACGGGTGGGCTACGTGATGGGACAATTCCTGCCTTACGCCGGCCTTGGGCTTTCGGTCGCGCGCGTCTCGTACACGACCAGCGCCACGGTCACGGCCATCCAGAATACCGCGCCACCAGTGACGTTTGGCCCGGTCACGCAGACGATGCACAAAAATGACGCGGTCGCCTACGGGGCGAACCTTGCGGTTGGCGTCGACGTGACGCTGTTGCCGAACGTGTTTCTGCGCGGTGAATACGAGTTTATCGCTTTCGCGCCGATGGATGGCATCCGCACGACTGTGAGCACGTTCCGGGCGGGTCTCGGCCTGAAGTTCTAGATTTTCTTCCAATTTTTCTTGGCGCGGCCGATTGACCGCACGCGCACACGCGCGTATGCCCACCAGTGGGACACCCCTCCCCAACGAGGGGCGCCTATCTGGAAGGGTAGACACATGACAGCACAGAAGCCCGGCGTGCGGCCGGTCAATCCGCACTTTTCGTCCGGCCCCTGCGCCAAGCGGCCCGGCTGGAGCCTGCAAGCCCTCAAAGACGCCGTTCTTGGACGCTCGCACCGGTCGAAACCGGGCAAGGCCAAGCTCAAGCGCGCGATCGATCTCACCCGCGAAGTGCTTGAAGTGCCAGCCGATTATCGCATCGGCATCGTTCCGGCCTCCGATACCGGCGCGATCGAACTGGCGATGTGGTCGCTGCTCGGCGCCCGGCCGGTGACGATGCTGGCTTGGGAATCCTTCGGCCAGGCCTGGGTCACCGACGTCGAGAAGCAGCTCAAGCTGAAGGACGTCACCGCACTCACGGCGCCTTACGGCGCGCTTCCCGATCTTCCCGGCGTCGATTTCGCCACCGACGTCGTCTTCACGTGGAACGGCACCACGTCCGGCGTGCGCGTGCCGAACGGTGATTGGATTCCCGCCGACCGGAAGGGCCTCACTCTGTGCGATGCCACCTCGGCCGCTTTCGCCCAGGTGCTCGATTTCGCCAAGCTCGATGTGGTGACGTTCTCCTGGCAGAAGGCGCTGGGCGGGGAGGGCGCGCACGGCATGCTGATCCTGTCGCCCCGCGCGGTCGAACGGCTCGAGTCATACAAGCCGGCTTGGCCGTTGCCGAAAATCTTCCGCATCACCAAGAACGGCAAGATCAACGAGGGCGTGTTCGCGGGCGAAACGCTCAACACTCCGTCGATGCTCTGCGTGGAGGATTACATCGACACTCTGATGTGGGCGAAATCGGTCGGGGGCCTCAAGGGCCTGCGCGCGCGCGCCGACGCCAATGCCAAGGTAATCGGCGACTGGGTCGCCCGTACGCCCTGGATCGAGCATCTGCCGCAGGATCCGGCAACCCGCTCCAACACATCGGTGTGCCTGCGGCTGATCGACCCGGCGGTGACGACATTGCCTCCCGACGCTCAACTCGCGTTCATCAAGAGCATGGAGGCGATGCTGGACAAGGAGGGCGTCGCCTACGATGTCGCGAACCATCGCGACGCGCCCCCATCGCTGCGGATCTGGTGCGGCTCGACGGTTGAAACCTCGGACATCGAGGCGCTGACGCCGTGGCTCGACTGGGCTTTCGCCGAGGCGAAGGCGTCCCTCGCCAAGGCTGCCTGACCGATTGCTGTCATGCCCGCGAAAGCGGGCATTCAGTAATCGCAAACGCTTCGTCTCAATCTCAAATGCTCGCGATTACTGGATCGTCCGCTTCCGCGGATAATGACGGCGGAAAATTTGCAAACGGATTGGACACAACATGGCTACCCCCAAAGTTCTTATCTCCGACGCGCTGTCGCCGGCCGCCGTGCAGATCTTCAAGGATCGCGGCATCGACGTCGACTTCCAGCCCAGCCTCGGCAAGGACAAAGAGAGGCTCGCCGAGATCGTCGGCAACTACGACGGGCTTGCGATCCGGTCCGCGACCAAGGTCTCGGCGAAGATTCTTACCAATGCGAAGAATCTGAAAGTAATCGGCCGCGCCGGCATCGGCGTCGACAATGTCGACATTCCGGC
>CAZNTY010000461.1:0-7447 GCA_964576085.1 uncultured Undibacter sp.
CGAATTCGTAGGACAGCTCGGCGGCCGATTGCAGCCGGGTCGGCACGTTGCCCGCGCCGGCCATGCCGCCGATCAGGAACAGGCTCAGGCCGACGACCGCGATCAGCATGAAGGCGGCCGAATTGGTGAAGGCGATCTCGGAGTTGCCGAGCCGGCCGAGCGAAAACAAATTGATGATCTGGAACTGGTGGATCGGATCCATGTCGGTCTGTTCGGCCGTCTAGTCGCCCAAACTCCTGTCGCGGACCACGCCGGCGGCGCGCATCACGTTCAGTACCCCCGCCGCAAAACCGAGCAGCAGAAAAACAATCAGCCCCCAAGGCGAGATGCCGAGCCAGCGGTCGAGCAGCCAGCCGATCAGCGCGCCGACCGCGACACCTGCCACCAATTCGGATGACAGCCTGAAGCCTCTCGCAAACCCCGACATGTCGGTGGATTGGCGAGGGGCTGCCCCGGTGGTTTCGGACTGCCGGCTCACTTGATCGAGCCGTTCGCCGAGACGCCGCAGCCTCGCGGAGAGAGCGGCTTCCTCGTCCGGCCGGTCTGCATCATCCTGTTTGCGCGAGCCGTCAGCCATGCCTTCCGACCGCGCAGATTCAGGACACCCGCAAGCCCCGCCGCCCTAAAAAGCCGCGCGGACCATACTGACCGGGTTTTGGCGAGTCAAGAAACCGGATGTCGCGGATAACCGCTTGGAATCGGAGAAAAACGATCGCGCCGCCTTGGTGGAAAATCGCCAGCGCGGACACATTTTGGGGAATGAGGGATGTTACCGTGAAGGGCATCGTCACGAGGGAGGTGCGCATGGTTCGTATCGCGCTGGTCGCATGGCTCGCGACGCTGGCGTTCGGGAACCTGGCCTACGGGCAGAAGGTCCTGGCCGCCGATGACGACGCCAAGGTCGGGCCGCCCTCGCAGCGCTACCGCTTCAGCCATACCGCGGAAGGCGTGCTCCGGCTCGACGGCCAGACCGGCCAGGTCACGCTCTGCCGGCCGCTCGGCGGGGCCTGGGTCTGCAATCCCGCGCCGGAGGAAACCGATGCGCTGCGGGTCGAGCTCAAGCGCAAGGACGACGAGGTTCAGAAGCTCGCCGCCGATGTCGCGCAGCTGAAGGACGCGCTGGCGAAGGCGCAGGGTGCCGCGGCCGGCCGCCAGTCGGCGCAGGATGCCTTGCAGGCCGACGTCGCGCGTCTGAAGGACGCGCTTGCCGCGCGCAAGGACGAGATCGCCGGGCTGGCGGCGCAGCTCGAAGCGAGCAATGCGGACTTGAAGAAACGGATTGCCGGCACCGGCGCGCAGCCGGACGTCGACGCCGCCCTTGCCCGGGCGCGCGACGACAACGAGGCGCTCGGGCGCGAGCTCGCCGCCACCCGGGAGCAGGTTGCCGCCCTGCAGAAGCAGGTCGAGGAGTCCGCCAGGCAGTCCATCACCCAGGAGGAGCGCCAGGGCCTGGTGTCGCGGATCGCGCTGCTCGAGCAGGACAACAGCGGCCTGAAAGGTGCGCTGGCGCGGCTCGAGGCGGACAACGCGGTGCTGAAGAAGCAGCTCGCGGATGACGGCGCGCGCCGGGAGCTTGACGCCGCCGTGGCGCAGGCGCGCCAGGACAGCGACGCGCTCAAGCGCGAGCTTGCCGCCACCCGGGAGCAGGTCGCCGCCCTGCAGAAGCAGGTCGCCGCGCAAGGCGATCAGTCGGCGCGCGATGCCGAGATCGCCAGGCTCAAGTCGGAGAATGCCGCGCTGAACGATCGCATCGCCGGTCTGCAGATCGACACGGCGGCGATGAAAAACGAGATCGCCGCACTGAAGCCGCCGCCCGCGCCGACGCCGCCCGCCGAGGTCCCGCCTGACAGCAAGGACAAGCTCAAGCTGCCGACACGCGAGGACCTCGAGCGCGCCCGCGCCGCGCTTAACGAGGCCTGGCGCCGCGTGATGGACATGATCGGCCAGTTGCAGAAGGATATGATGGGTGGCCGGGACGATCCGCCGGTCCGGCTTTAAGACGCGATGGCTCTGATTCGAAACGGTCACGGTTTCGACCTCCCCCTGAAAGGGGGAGGGAGGCGCAGCGTCCTCATTCAACGTCAAACGGTCGTGGTCTAGCCGTGCCGGCGCGCCTGTCCGCGATCAAGAGCGCCATACCGCAGGTCCTGTTGACGGCGACGCTGACCGTGCCGACGCGCGGCCGGGGCTTCATCGACATCACGCGCGAGGTCGCGGACTTCCTGCGCGCGGGCAATGCCGGCGACGGTGCGCTGACGGTCTATCTGCGGCACACCTCGGCCTCGCTCACGATCCAGGAGAACGCCGACCCGGACGTGCAGGCCGATCTGGTCACGGCGCTCGACCGGCTGGCGCCCGAGCACGCCGGCTGGGTGCACGATGCCGAAGGACCCGACGACATGCCGGCGCACGTCAAGGCGATGCTGACCGGCGTCTCGCTCGCCATCCCGGTGAGGAACGGCGCCGCCATGCTCGGCACCTGGCAGGGCATTTACCTGGTGGAGCATCGCCGCGCACCGCACAGCCGCGAGGTGGTGCTGCAGTTCGTCGGCGCGGCGACGGCGGCGCGATAAAAAACCCCGCGCTTGCGCGCGGGGTTTGATTGCGACGTCGTCCCGTTGCGTCAGATGCGGGTGATGTCGCGGTCCTTGGTCTCCGGCAGGAAGACCAGGGCGACCACGAAACTCATCGCCGCGACGATGATCGGGTACCACAGGCCGGAGTAGATGTTGCCCGTGGCGGCGACGATCGCGAACACCGTCGCCGGCAGGAAGCCGCCGAACCAGCCGTTGCCGATGTGATACGGCAACGACAGGCCCGAATAGCGGATCCGGGTCGGGAACAGTTCGACCAGCCAGGCGGCGATCGGCCCGTACACCATCGTGACGTAGACCACGAGGATCCACAGCATCACCACCGTCATCACGGTGTTGATCTCGTTCGGATCGGCCGAGGCCGGATAGCCGTGCGCCTTGACGGCGGCGGCGATCGCGGCCGGGGTCGCCGCGTCGCCCGACAATTGCGTGTCGCCGATCTTGACGCTCGCCGGCGTGCCGGCCGGCGCCGTCTGGTTGGTGTAGTTGACCGACAGGTTCACCAGCGCGGTCTTGATCTTGTCGCAGCCGGTGGTGAACGTCTCGGTGCCGGTCGCCTTGAACTGGAACGAGCACTCCGACGGGTCAGCCGTCACGATGATCGGAGAGCCGTTGAGCGCCGCCTCCAGCTTCGGGTTGGCGAAGTGCGTGATGCCCTGGAAGATCGGGAAGTAGGTGAGGGCCGCCAGCGCGAAACCGGCCATCATGATCGGCTTGCGGCCGATGCGGTCGGACAGCCATCCGAACAGGATGAAGCCGGGCGTTCCCAGGAGCAGCGCGACGGCGATCATGATCTGCGCGGTAACGGCCGGGACCTTGATGGTCTGGGTCAGGAAGAACAGCGCATAGAACTGTCCGCCGTACCACACCACGGCCTCGCCGGCGGTGGCGCCGAGCAGCGCGAGCAGCGCGATCTTGGCGTTCGACCACTGGCCGAAGGCTTCCGACAGCGGCCGCTTCGACTGCTTGCCCTCTTCCACCATCTGGCGGAACAGCGGCGATTCGTTGAGCCTGAGCCGGATCCAGATCGACACCGCGAGCAGGATGGCCGACAGCAGGAACGGAATGCGCCAGCCCCAGTCGCCGAACGCCGCCTCGCCCATCATGGTGCGAATGGCGAGGATCAGCAGCAGCGCCATGAACAGGCCGAGCGTCGCCGTGGTCTGGATCCACGAGGTGTAGAAGCCGCGCTTGTCGTGCGGCGCGTGCTCGGCGACGTAGATCGCGGCGCCGCCATATTCGCCGCCGAGCGCGAGGCCCTGGATGAGGCGGAACGCGATCAGCAGGATCGGCGCCAGGATGCCCCAGCTCGCATAGCCGGGCAGCACGCCGATGAAGAACGTGCCGACGCCCATCAGCGACATGGTGATGAGGAAGGTATATTTGCGGCCGATCAGGTCGCCGAGACGACCGAAGATCAGCGCGCCGAACGGCCGCACCGCGAAGCCGGCGGCGAAGGCGAGCAGCGCGAAAATAAAGCCGACATTGGCCGGCACGTTGGAGAAGAAGTATTTGGCGAGAAACGCGCCGAGCGTTCCGTAGATGTAGAAGTCGTACCACTCGAAAACGGTGCCGAGCGAGGAGGCGAAGATCACCATCCGTTGTTCGGATGTCATCCCGCCGCTCCTGGCGCGGTTGGCAGTTATTGTTGTCATGACGTAACCCCCGATTGGTTTTGCTTTTGCAATGCCGCCCACGCGCGGGGCATTGCCGTGTGGTGGAGCGTCAGCGATGTCCCATGCGTCGCCCCTTACGCATCGGTAATGCTCACTTCTATCGAATGATTTGGTTCGGCAATGGACTCTAGCCTCCCGCGGCAATGCGCCTATTCGACTTTTGGCGGAAAATCGGCTGCAACGGCCGCTGAATTGTCTCGACAATTTTCGGCGGCCTTCATGCTGCAATGCAAAGCGTGATCATTTGCGATGCAGCATGAGCCCGCAATGCAAGTGGCGGCGCCGGCATGGTATCGATGATCGTGGCCGACGATCCGAGGTAGGCTGTCGTGTTGAATGAAAGCTCCCGATACCGGCTGCTGATTGCCGACGATCATCCGCTGTTCCGCGGCGCGCTGCGCGAAGCGGTCGGCGGGCTGTTCGCGAAAGCCGACATTGTCGAAGCCGGCACGTTCGACGAGGTCGCCGGCCTGCTCGAGGAGGACAGCGAGTTCGATCTCGTCCTGCTCGATCTGGCGATGCCGGGCACGCGGGGTTTTTCCGGCCTGATGTATCTGCGCGGGCAGTATCCCGGCGTCCCGGTCGTCGTCGTCTCGGCCAATGACGACCCGGCGGCGATCCGCCGCTGCATGGAGTTCGGCGCCTCCGGCTTCATTCCGAAGACGCTCGGCGTCGACGCGATGCGCAGCGTGATCGCGCGCATCCTCGATGGCGGCGTCTGGACGCCGCCCGACGTCGACCTCAAGTCGGGCTCGGACGCCGCGATTGCCGACCTGATGGCGCGCATGGCGACGCTGACGCCGCAGCAGGTGCGCGTGCTGATGATGCTGTCGGAGGGCCTGCTCAACAAGCAGATCGCCTATCAGCTCGACGTGTCGGAGGCGACGGTGAAGGCGCACGTCTCCGCCATCCTGCAGAAGCTCGGCGTCGAGAGCCGTACCCAGGCGGTGATCGCCGCCGCCAGGATCGAAGCCGGCCACTGGCCGCAGAACGCGGGTGTGGACTCCTGAAGAATGTCACTCCGCCGCGGCGACGCGCAGCACGCGCCACTGCGCCAGCATCGCGCGCAGCGCCGCCGGCTTGATCGGCTTGTGCAGCACCTGCACGTTCTGCGCCCGCGCGTCGGCGCGCACGCGCGGTGAGCGGTCGGCGGTGATCAGGATCGCCGGCAGGTCGCCGAGCCGCCGCCGCAGGCGGATGATCGCGTCAATGCCGTTGCCGCGGTCGAGATGATAGTCGACCAGCAGGCCGTTCGGCGTCTCGTCGGCGGCGTCGATCGCGGCCAGCGGGGACTCGAGATCCGGCGCCTTCATCACCGCGCAGCCCCAGCTGGTGAGCAGCGTCTCCATGCCGTCGAGGATCGCCGGCTCGTTGTCGATGCAGAGCGCCGTGACGCCGGCCAGCTGGCCCGGATCGATCGGCGCGGCCCGCGCCGCCGGCAGGCTTGCCGGCGCAGCGTCGCCTTGCGGCACCTCGATCGAAAAGCGCGAGCCTTCGCCGCTCGCCGAGACGACTTCGACCTTGTGCTCGAGCACGCGCGCGATGCGCTCGACGATCGACAGGCCGAGGCCGAGGCCGCGCGCGATCCGCGCGCCGTGGTCGAGCCTATGGAACTCGATGAAGATGTCGCGCTGCTTCGACGCCGGAATGCCGACGCCGGTATCGTAGACGTCGATGCGCAGGCAGCCCTGCCGGCGCCGGCAGCCGACCAGGACGCGGCCTTTCGGCGTGTATTTGATGGCGTTCGAGACCAGGTTCTGCAGCACGCGGCGCAACATGCGGCGGTCCGAGCGCACGGTGAGCGAGCACGGTACGAAACGCAGGTCGAGGCCCTTGGCGTGCGCGAGCGGCGCGAATTCGACCTCGATCTGGCGCAGCAGGTCGGCGATGCGGAAGTTGGCCGGCTCCGGCTTCAGCGCGCCGGAATCGAGCCGCGAGATGTCGAGCAGCGCGCCCAGGATTTCCTCGACCGCCTCGAGCGAGGCGTCGATGTTGTGGACGAGCTGGCCGTCCTCCTCCGCGCCCTTGCGTTCGATCAGGCTGGTGACGTAGAGCCGCGCCGCGTTGAGCGGCTGCAGGATGTCGTGGCTGGCGGCGGCGAGAAATTTGGTCTTTGAAATATTGGCGGCGTCGGCGGCGCCCTTGGCATTGGCGAGCGCGATGTTGAGCCGCGTCAGCTCCTCGGTGCGCTCGCGCACGCGCCGCTCCAGCGTCTCGTTGGCGCGGGCGAGCGCCTCGGCGGCCTCGACGCTCGGCGTCACGTCGGTGAAGGTGGTGACGATGCCGCCGTCCGGCATCCGGTTGGCGCGCACCTCGATCACCGGGCCGCCCCCGGCGAATCGCGCGCGGAACGGCTCGGTCGCCGAGACGTAGCGCTCGAGCTGGTCCTTGACGGCCTCCTCGATGCGCTCCGGCGCGATGTCGCTGCGTCGCGCGTTGAAGCGCAGGATGTCGTCGAGGCCGATGCCGGGGCGGATCAGGCCGGGCGGCAGGTCGAGGATGTCGCCGAACTGGCGGTTCCAGCAGATCAGCCGCATGTCCTTGGCGAACACGGCGATGCCCTGACGCACGTGGTCGAGCGCGGTCTGCAGGATCTCGCGGTTGTATTGCAGCGCAGAGTTGGCGTCGTCGAGCAGCTTGAGCGCGGCCTTGGTCGAAACCGTGCGCTTGCGCAGCAGCAGCGACAGCACCAGCCGCGACGACGCGGCGCCGATCGCCGAGGCCAGCACGTGCTCGGCGTAGCGCACCAGCCGCACGTCGGCTTCGTCCTTGGCCTCGAGGCTGATGCGCTGGCTGGCGGCGAAGCTCGCGAACGAGCTTCGCGTGCGTTCCTCGCCGAGATAGCGCGCCACGGTCGCGGCCAGTTCCTCGACCGTCACCGAGGAGCGCCAGAACCGGAAGCTCGGCGCGATCGGCGCCAGCTCCGATGGCACGAACACATTGGCCTGCAGCAGCTCGATCGAGGAGGGCCGCTGCCGCAGCGACACGCCGAGATAGCAGGCGATATTGATGGCGAGGCTCCAGACCACGCCATGCACCAGCGGCGGCAGATCGAGTCCGAACAGATGCTGCGGGCGCAGCACCTCGATGCCCCACGGGCCGGCGGCGAGCAAACCGGCATCGGCGAAGGTCGGCAGCAGCAGCGTATAGGCCCACGCCAGAATGCCGACGATCATG
>CAZNTY010000462.1:0-6036 GCA_964576085.1 uncultured Undibacter sp.
GGGGTTTTGTCGCGATGGCCGACCACCGGTGCGGGGAAATAAAGCGACTGGCGGCTCGACAGATAGGCGCGCAGCGCAAACTCGGTGTCCTCGCCGCCTCCATTCAGAGTGCCGACGCCGAGCGTCTCGTCGAACACTGTATTGTCACGCAGCACACGGCCGCGAACGAACATTGTGTTTGATGAAGCCTGACGAATGACGTCCTGCGCCGAGGCGGCACGCGACGTACAGTTCGCTTCGGCGACCGATACCGGATTCGACGCATAGCGGCAGAACCATAGGCCGAGTTGTGGTGATTGCGCGAACGAGCGCGCGACCATTTCAAGCATGCCGCGCGGATACCAGCAGTCGTCATCGGGGAAGCCGAC
Source organism: uncultured Undibacter sp. (assembly GCA_964576085.1). Classification (GTDB taxonomy): domain Bacteria; phylum Pseudomonadota; class Alphaproteobacteria; order Rhizobiales; family Xanthobacteraceae; genus Pseudolabrys. Next base: position 369 of record CAZNTY010000462.1, read on the forward strand.
AACGGTCCGGGAATCAATAACGCCGGCCGATGATGCATAAGACAGCAAGAGATTACGCGCTGCCGACAAGGACAACGTTTCCGTCGACGGGATGGCTTGAACAAATGACGGCAGCGTCCTGCTAACGCTCCAATAGAGATATTCTGGACACTTCTGGAGGAGCAGCAATACCTTGATGGAAACGTTGGGCTGCATCGTTTCCACCGTCTCTTCGACGCTGCGCAGCATCCGGTCGAGCGCGTCTTTCCGGCCAGCATCGACATCAGAGGTTGAAATCAGGACAAGATTCACTGCGCACCTCGATGACAACCGCGACAGCGATATTGCTGCACACAATTGACGAGGTTTGTGAAAATATTACGGCGCTTCACCGCGCAATGACGCATTGTCACCGATAAACTTTTCCCTCCTTCGTATCAGGCGTGGGTCTGAAGACAGCACGATGGTCAGCAACGTGAAATGAAAATTTTCACGCCGATCCATAACATCAAGTTCCGGTCATCCATTCGCCGCGTGTTCGACGCAAACAACTTTCATTGTGCGCCGCAGGAACCGAATTGGACTCACGTTGTTGAAGCAGCAATTGGGGTGAGGCTTGTCGTCCCTGTTGGGACGACAGACAGATTCGTTCCATTCATCGGGGCACAAGCCCTCGGGTCGTTCGACAAGCGCCGGGTGAGATTCGATGCTTCAGCGCGTCTCTGTATCTCAATCTCAGTCGCGAAAAGACCTGCACGATGTTCCGCCGCAGTCGCTCGACGTGATGGAGAATTACGTGCATCATCTGCGGGAGAGCCTGCGCATTCTCAAGCGCCGGCGCTGGACCATCGCAGCAACAATGGCTGCATTCGTCGCCGCCGCGCTGCTATTTGTCATGTTAGTGCCCCCGCGCTTTACCGCGACTGCGACAGTGCTGATCGATCCGCGCCGCAGCAGCGTGGCCGATGACGACAGCAATCAGCAAAAGCCGTCAAACCCAACGAGCGACGACGCGACGGTCAACAGCCAGGTGGTGTTGCTGCAATCGCCGGCAGTGCTGCGGCGCGTGGTCGATCAGCTCAATCTCGGCGAGGACCAGGAGTTCGGCGGCCACACCAGCATCCTGGCGCCGATCGTTCGGCTTGTCACGCCATCGCGTCCTACGCCAGCCGGGCAGAGCCCTAAGGACATCGCGAATGCCAGGGCGCTCGATTACCTGTCGAGCCGCCGGCTGAAGGTGGCACGCGACGGCACCACCTTCGTCATCGACATCGATGCCACCTCGGAAAGTCCCGAAAAAGCGGCCAAAATCGCCAATGCCGTGGTCGACGCCTACTTTGCCGAACAGGTGCAGGGCAAGTTCGATACCCGCAAGATCGCGGCATCGTGGTTTGACCAGCAGCTCCAGGCGCTCAAGTCCAAGGTCGAGGCGTCCGACCGCGCGGTCGAGGAATATCGCGCGGCACACAACCTGACGATCGCGCAAGGCGTCACCGTCAACGACCAGCAGCTCACCGATCTCAACAACAAGCTGATCGACGCGCACGTGCAGACCGCTGAGGCGCGCGCCAAGTTCGAGCAGGTCGAGAACATCGTCAAAACCAACGCCGACCCGGGCACGATCGAGCAGGCCCTGGCGTCGGAAGTCATTACACGGCTGCGCACGCAATATGCCGACGTCGCCAAGAACCTCGCGGACGTATCGAGCAAATACGGACCGCAGCACCCGCTGGTGGTGAACGCCAAAGCGCAATTGCGCGAAACCAAGCGTCTGATCGACGAAGAGGTGCACCGCATCCTCGAAAACACCCGCCAGGCCTACAAAGTGGCCCAATCGCGCGAGGACGCGCTGACCAAGAGCCTGTCGAATCTCAAGAGCGTGTCGAACGAATCCGGTATCGAGCAGGTACGGCTGCGTGAGCTGCAGCGCGAAGCTGATGCCAATCGCACGCTCTATGAGACATTTCTCGCCCGTTACAAGGAAACCAGCGCACAGGAAACATTGGAATTGCCGGACGCGCGCCTGGTATCGAGGGCGGACGTTCCGATCCAGCCGTCATTCCCTAAAAGCACCCTGATCATCGGCTTTGCCGGGTTACTCGGTATCGGCTTCGGCGGCGCGTTGGCCTTCCTGCTCGATGGCATCGACCACCGCGTGAAGTCGCTACGACAGGCAGAAGAGGTGACTGGCGTGCCGACGCTCGCAGCAATTCCCGTGATCGGCACACGAGAGCTCTCCAATCGCGCCAATCGTGGCCGGCAGATGCTGGAGAATTACGACCCGAATGCTGTCCAGTTGCTGCCGACGGCGATGCAGCCGCCGCTGATGCGCTACGTGCTCGACGAGCCGACCTCGCTGTTCGCAGAATCGGTTCGTGCGGTGCGCCTCGCCATCCAGCGCGCAGCACGGCAAGAGCCGACTAAGTCGATCATGGTGACATCCTCGATCGAGGGGGAAGGCAAGACGACGTTGGCCGTCAACCTGGCGCTGTCGATCGCTTCACTCGGCCATCGTGTCATTCTCGTTGAGGGTGATCTGCGCAATCCGGAAATGAGCCGCTCGCTTTGCCCGCAGGCGAAGGCCGGCGTGGTAGAGGTGGCACTCGGCCACGTGCATTTTGAGCAGGCGCTATTCTTCGATCGGCCGACCGGGCTGGCAGTACTGCCCTCGCCGCCGAAACCGCGCGGCGCGGCAAACGAATTCGTGTTCTCCGATGCGATGCGCAACATGCTCGACCATCTGCGCAAACATTTTGACTACGTCATCATCGACTCGCCGCCGTTGGTGCCATTGGTCGACGCCCGCGCGCTCGGCGAAGTCGCCGACCGCGTGGTCCTGACAATCCGCTGGGACTCGACACCGCGCGACGTGGTCGCGCAGGCCCTCGAAACGCTGTCACCAATGCAGGAGCACCTGCTTGGCACGGTGCTGACGCGTGTCGACATGCACAGGTTGCGTGATTACGACTACTATCACAGCAGTTCGTATATCACGCCATACTCCTATCTCGGCCAGCCGCGCATCGGCGGCGCGGAGTCCTGACGTGTCGAAGTCCTTCATCTTGTTGGCGGCAGCGCTGCTGACGCTTGGCGCTACCGGAGCTGCGGCTGCCGACAGTTGTGCCCGGAGCCGCGACTACATCCTCGAAGGTCTTGCTGGCGAGCTGACCCGGCCCGCTCATACCTACCAGGATCTGTTCAATATCTGCGTCCAGGCGCTATCGCTGCCGAATGTAAAAGATGCCTACATTCTCAAGGCAGGGATGATCGCGATCGAGCCGCGGCGCAACACGGTGATGGCGACGGCAATGACGCTGGCGCAGTTCTGCCGTCGCTTTCCGCGTGCAACCGCGCGCATCTTCACGCCGAACGAGCAGCGGCAAGCCAAGACCATCGGGCTCGTCGTGATGATGCCGGCGCTGCGAACAAAATCGTGCCAGTCAATACGAGGCGGAGCATGAGCAGTTTTTCTGGCCAGATATTCACACCGCATCGCCAATCGAACTCATTTTATCGCCGCGTGACGGCGCGCTTGGCGCCGCTGCGCTTGAGCCGACTGTCGCGGGCGGTGAAGCAACAGAAGCTGACTTACTTGTCGGATGCCAAATTGCTGCGGCTTGAACAGACGCTGCGGGAAGCCATGGCGGCAGACGGTGCGTTCATCGAATTCGGCGTCGCCCTTGGCGGCTCGGCGATCATGATCGCGAACGCCGCAGCGGCAGCACGACAGCGCTTCTTCGGTTTCGACGTGTTCGGCCTGATCCCGCCCCCGGCTTCCGACAAGGATGACGCAAAATCGAAGGAACGTTACGCACTGATCGCCAGCGGACAGGCGACCGGGATCGACGGCGACCGCTATTATGGCTACCGCGACGACCTCTATGACGAGGTCGTCAAGGCATTCCAACGCAATGGGCTTGCCGTCGATGGGCGCAACATCTCGCTGGTGAAGGGTTTGTTTGAGGACACCGTGCCGGTGACTGACATCGGCCGTGTCGCGTTCTGCCACATCGATTGCGACTGGTACGACCCGGTCAAATTCTGCCTCCAGCAGGTCGCGCCGCGTCTGACGCCTTTAGGGCTGATCTTACTCGACGACTATCACGACTATGGTGGGTGCGCCCAGGCCACCCGCGAGTTCCTGGACGCAAATCCCGGCTTCGTGCTCTCGGACGGACCAAATGTGATCGTGCGGCGGATAGGTCATTCACTGCTGAGTTGAGTCCGGTGCCCATGTCAAAAGGACGAAGCCTGAGCAGGCTGTGGTGGCTGAGACGCACGCTCGTCCGTACCAAGCGTCTCTACTACACACGTGTCTGGGGCATGGACATCGACCCAACCGCGACGTTCTCGCTGAGCGTGCGATTCGACAAGACCAATCCGACAGGGCTCCACATCGGCGCGCGCAGCTACATCGCGTTCGACGTTGCGATCCTGACGCACGACATGACGCGCGGACTGCGGCTCGATACCCGGATCGGTAAGCACTGCTTCATCGGCGCGCGCAGCATCATCCTGCCGGGCTTGACGGTCGGAGACGAGAGTATCGTGGCGGCGGGCAGCGTGGTGACAAAGGACGTACCGCCACGCTCGATCGTCGCCGGCAATCCGGCGCAGATCATCCGCCGCAACATCCATGTCGGCCCCTACGGTCAGATCGTAAAGGCCGAGGAGCCGAAAGCGAAGCTGGTTGTGGCCGGCGGAGGTGACTGAGTGACGATGCTTTTCCTTATCCAGAGTCATAAAGACCCGGACCAATTGGCGCGGCTTGTCCGCACGCTGCGCAAGGGCTGCCCGGACTCGATCGTTCTGGTCAGTCACGATTTTCGGACGATACCGCTATCGCGCGCGACCTTCCGCGGTGACAGCAACGTGCACGTCATTCAGGGCAAGGGCGGCCGCGGTGATTTCGACATCGTGGACGGCTACCTCGCCGCGCTGCGCTGGCTGCGCGACAATGGGATTCATTACACGTGGCTTACAAATCTGAGCGGACAGGATTACCCCGTCTGCTCACTGGCCGATTTCGCTGCAGAATTATCTGCCGCACCGCATGATGGGTTTCTTCATCATTCGGCCGAGCTGGCGCAGAACGGACCCGACGGCTACGACCGCTATTATTTCCAATACAGAAAATTGAAACAGAAACTCAGCCTGGCGGAACGGGCGCTGCTTCGAGTCCCGCGCGTTGTGCTGGAGCGCTTTTCGGGCACTTACAGGATCAACACGTCATACGGACTCATGATTGGACGGCATGCCGATCCAGCGCCGTTCAATGCGGAATTCCGCTGCTATGCCGGGAGCTATTGGCATACGATCCGCCGGCGCTGCGCTGAATACTTGCTCGATTTTGTCGACGCGCAGCCAGGCCTCGTTGCGTACCTCAAGCGCGTCCTCGTCCCGGACGAATGCTTCGTTCAGACGGTGCTCGCCAATCATCCCGGCTTTCGTTTCGTGAATGACAACCGGCGCTATTTCGATATGCGCGGCGCACGCCACGGCCACCCCAAAGTCATGACGGAGGATGACCTGCCGAAGTTTCTCGGCGGCCGGTACGTCTTTGCGCGGAAATTCGAATGGTCGAACGGTACGGCCTTGCTGGACAGGCTGGATCAATACGCCTTGGGTGGCACGCCTGCCTTGTCCCCGGCGCGCGTCACTCCGCAGGTTGCTGCCGCGCCGGCGCGCT
>CAZNTY010000463.1:0-6739 GCA_964576085.1 uncultured Undibacter sp.
AATCCGCGGGCGGCAAGCCGCCAGACACCTAAGCAGCCAAGCCCGCGAAGCTTACCACGTACCGGTGTTGGGCATCGATTTCCACGGCTCCTGCGGCGGCAGCGGCGCACCCTTCTGCAACAGTTCGATCGAGTGCTTGTCGGGCGAGCGCACGAAGGCCATGCTGCCGTCGCGCGGCGGCCGGTTGATGGTGACGCCGGCCTTCATCAGCCGTTCGCATGTCTCATAAATATTGTCGACCTCGTAGGCGAGGTGGCCGAAATAGCGCGCCTCGCCATAATCCTCGGTGTCCCAGTTGTAGGTCAGTTCGATCTCAAGGCTCGGCCGGCCCACTTTCTTGCTCTCCTCGACCAGTTTCTCGTCGTCCGGCCCGATCAGGAACACCAGCGTATAGCGGTTCTTTTCATCCACCCGGCGGCGGCTTTCCTTCAATCCGAGCTTGTTCACGTAAAAATCGAGCGCATCATCGAGATTGCGGACGCGCAGCATGGTGTGCAGATATCGCATGGGGAACTCTCCTGGTCGGGAGCGTTATCTTACAATGATTGCCGACGATCTCGATACCGCGATCGGGCGCCTGCGCGACCTGTTCGAGCAGGCGGAGGCCATCGTGCCATTCACCGGCGCCGGTATCTCGACCGAATGCGGTATTCCGGACTTCCGTTCGCCCGGCGGACTATGGACCCGGCACCAGCCGATCTATTTCGACGACTTCCTCGCCAGCCAGGCGGCGCGCGACGAATCCTGGCGCCGGCGTTTCGCCATGGATGAGCACTTTGCCAAGGCGAGGCCCGGCCGCGGCCACCTCGCGCTCGCTTCGCTCTACCAGGCCGGCAAAGTGCCGGGCGTCATCACCCAGAACATCGACAACCTCCATCAAGCCTCCGGCATCGCACCGGAGCACGTGGTGGAGCTGCACGGCAACACCACTTATGCCGCCTGTCTCGAGTGCGGCCGGCGCTACGACTTGCAATGGGTGAGAGACAAGTTTGCCGCCGGCGCCAACTGCGCGCCCGATTGCGCGTGCGGCGGCTTCATCAAGACGGCGACGGTCTCGTTCGGGCAGGCGATGCCTGAGGCGGCGATGCGCCGCGCCGAGGCGCTGGCCAACGATTGCGATCTGTTCGTCGTGATCGGCTCATCGCTCGTTGTTTGGCCGGCGGCCGGCTTTCCGCTGATGGCCAAGCAGAACGGCGCCGCGCTCGTCATCATCAATCGCGAACCCACCGACTGCGACCCGATTGCCGATCTCGTCGTGCGCGGCGACATTGGCGAGACTCTTGCACCCTTCATTCGCCACTGATTCGCGGGCGCTACCGCTGTGCAAGACCTGTGCGCAAGCACATTTTGGTCTTTGCGGCGGTTGGGCGGGTGTTATCTTGTTTTTGACAGATTCGTCGAAGCGCCCTTGAAGAGGCGCCAACCAACGGCGGCGTGCGGCGTCATGGCGTCGGACCGGATTGAAACGAAAATGCCTGGGGGCACTCTCGGACCGAGCACGGTCAGGGATCTGGCCGACGAGACGGCCGCCAACCTCATCGAGATGTCGGGAGTCATCAAGTGGTTCGACGTCTCCAAGGGCTTTGGCTTCATCGTTCCTGATAACGGCATGGGTGACGTGCTGCTGCACGTGACTTGCCTGCGCCGCGACGGCTTCCAGACCGCCTACGAGGGCGCCCGGGTCGTCTGCGAGGTGTTGCAGCGTCCGAAGGGGCTCCAGGCCTTCCGCATCCTGTCGATGGACGAGTCGACCGCAATCCATCCGGCGCAAATGCCGGCGCCGCGCACCCACGTCTCGGTGACGCCGACCAGCGGGCTCGAGCGCGCGCAGGTCAAGTGGTTCAACCGGCTGCGCGGTTTCGGCTTCCTGACCCGAGGCGAGGGCACGCCCGACATCTTCGTCCATATGGAAACGCTGCGCCGCTTCGGCATCGCCGAGTTGCGGCCGGGCCAGACCGTGCTGGTGCGCTTCGGCCCCGGGCCCAAGGGCCTGATGGCCGCGGAAGTGCGGCCCGATGGCGGCCCGCTCGGTCCTGCCTCGCACTGACGATCTTTCCCGTTGCCGCCGGAAGGCGAGGCGGCTAATTCCCACCTATGCGTAATCTGACGCTGGTCGCTTCCGTTGTGCTCGCCTGGCTTGCCCTGGTGCCGGCGGCCTGCGCCGCTGACCCGCACAGCCTGGAGATCGTCAGCAAGACCGGCGTGCACAGCTTCACGGTCGAGATCGCCGACACCGAGGCGGCGCGCGAGAAAGGCCTGATGTTCCGCAAGTCGCTGCCCGAGGGCACCGGCATGCTGTTCGACTTCAAGCAGGAGCAGCCGGTCGCGTTCTGGATGCGCAACACTTACGTGCCACTCGACATGCTGTTCATCAAGGCCGACGGCCGGATCCTGCGGATCGCCGAGAACGCCACGCCACTGTCGGAAAAGACCATCCCGTCCGGCGGGCCGGTGCTGGCGGTGCTGGAGGTGGTCGCCGGCACAGCGCGCAAGCTCGGCATTGCGCCGGGCGACCGGGTGGCGCATCCGATTTTCAATGCCCGTTGAGCGCGGACTGGTCGGGGCGGCAGGATTTGAACCTGCGACCCTCTGCTCCCAAAGCAGATGCGCTACCGGGCTGCGCTACGCCCCGACGGCCGACGCGATACACGCTTCACAAATTCCCAGCAAGTTGCGAGGCGCAAAAACAGGCCCTATAGCCTAGCGGCAAGGAGTTCGCATGACCGCCCGCATCTACAAGCCGTCAAAGACCGCCATGCAGTCGGGCTTTGCCAATACCAAGGATTGGGTGCTCGAGTTCGAGCCCGAGGAACCGCGCACCATCGAGCCACTGATGGGCTGGACGTCGTCAGGCGACATGCTCCAGCAGGTTCGGCTGAAATTCGGGACCAAGGAGGAGGCGGTCGCCTACTGCGAGCACCACGGCATCGCCTACCAGGTCTTTGAGGAGAAACCTGTCTCGCGCCGGATCATGTCCTATTCGGACAATTTCGCCTTCAACCGCCGCAGTCCCTGGACCCACTAGGCCGCCGGCGCCGAGGAGGCGTTCAGGCCGCCGCCGGCGCGCTGGCGCAGCAGCGAGAGGAAGCGTTCCTCCGGCATCGGCTGCCCGAGCAGGAAGCCCTGGCCGTAGTCGCAGCCCATGCTCACCAGCGCCACCGCGTCCGACGCCTTTTCGATGCCAACCGCGACCGCGGTGCTGCCGAAGCTATGGGCAAGATCGATTACCGTCTTGCACAGCGGCGCGTTCATCTTGTTCGAGCCGCAATCGGTGACGAAGACGCGATCGAGCTTGAGCTCGGCGAATGGCAGCGACTCGATCCTGGTCAGCGCACTGTAGGCGCGGCCGAAGTCGTCGATCGCGAGCTGCACGTTCGATTCCGCGAATTTCATGCTCAGGTTCAACGCCAGCGGCACGTCCCTGATGATCTGATCTTCGGTGATATCGATGATCATGCCCGGCCATTTATCGGTCGGCGCGCGGTGCGCTCGCACCAGCTCGACCACCGGCAATTTGACCAGCGCCTCGATCGGGATGTTGACGGCGAGCCGCAGATGGATGCCAAGCTTGGCGAACCGGTCGCCGGCCTGAAGCGCGCTGGTGATCGCCATTTCGGCGAGCTTGACCAAGTCGCCCTCCGAAGCGCCTGCGGTGAACGCGCCTGGAAGCAGGATGCCATGCTGGGGATGGCGCGCGCGTGCGAAGGCCTCGACGCCGGAAAGCTGTTTTTTCCGCAGGTCGATTTTCGGCTGATACCAGAACTCGATCCAGTTGTTGGAAAGAGCCTCCGCCAGCGGGATCTGCACCGAAGCCGGACTCGGCAGCCCGAGCTTGAGCTGCGAGATGACCTTGACGATGGCATCGGTCTCGAACGGTTTTTTCAGCACCGGCAGCATGTGGAGCGCGTGCTGCACGCCGATCGCCTTGATGTGCTCGAGCACCGCCGAACCGCGATTGCTCATGAGCTGCATCGGGCCGCGGAAACCGTATTTCCCGAGCGCCAGCACCGACTCGATGGCGTCGGAGGATTCGAGCGAGATGTCGTGGAAAACCAGGTCGGGCTTCTTGGTGGCCAGCGCCTCGCGCAGGGCGCCGCCGTCGGCAAACTCGATCGTGTCGATACCGGAGCCGTGCATCACCAGCGACAGGAAATGCCGGATGCTGGGCTCCTCGTCGACCAGAAAACAGAGCGGCGCGCTGGTACGCCCCGGCGTCGGGGCCTTAGCGGCGGCGGACTCAGACGGTGATGGGACGTGTTGAAGGGCTTCTGCCATCGCAAAAAATGGCCCGCTACGACAGATTGGCTCGTGGTGACCGGAAAGTGGGCCCAAACCTGTTAATTATAAGTTTCGCTTCCCCCGGCGGAGCGCATCGCAGTCGCGCCCGCCGCTCAAATCTCGCGCGAATGGCGACCCGGGAGGATTCGACCTCCAATCCTTAGCTTAGAAGAGTATCAGGGATTTCAACAATTTCAGTCCGGTTGATACTTCTCAGCATCCCGAAATGGACCGAATTCCAACCTCTTTTTCGAGTCGGTTCGCGTATCGTGACTTGTTGCCCACGCTAGCGTCGTGGGGCCCTGGCAACAGGATAATCGACGACAGGGAGCTTACGGCGTCAGCGTGAACAGCGTGCCGCAGCTTTGGTCGTTGCTGTATGCACAGTGCGAATTTGATATGCCGCCGTACTGCGTCGTGCCGACGATCATGCCGTGATAGAGGGCGAGGGGACTGCTTGGCTGTGAGCCCTGGCGGGGGCCGCCGGAGAATTTCCACACCACGCCGCCCCAGCGCCATCCGGTCCCGGAATTGACGAGCTTGTAGATGGTGCCACAGCCGAGGCTTCCACAGGCGGAGCGCATCCGGCCTGCATACGGCGCGACGCCGTAGAGGGTGCTGGCATCGAGGGCCGTCAGCGATCCTTGGGGCGCGGCTCCTCCCTCTTCGCCAAATTTGTGAATGAGCGTGTAGCGCCACGCTTTGCCGTTGCCCGGCCGGCCTGTCACCATGAACACCACGCCGCAGCCTTCGTTGCCGATGTCGCCGCAGGCGCTCGTCCTGCCGCCTTCCGTGGCCGCCGCAATAACCGACTCGGTATCCGAAGCAGCGTTGGCATTCACGTGTGTGCCGGCATGCGGGACAATGTACGGGCTGAACTCGAAGTAATTTGTTGGGTCCACCCATGAAGCTATCGCCCACCCATAGAGCTTCTTGTAGTAATACATGGCTCCGGAGCCTTGGGTTTCATCGTCAGGGCTGACCCTGCTGCTTCCGCTGCTCGCTCCGCCGAGATAGGTCGTCGCGAACACGTTTCCGGCGCTGTCGAGAGTCGGTGCCGCCAGCGGGGCTTGGCCGTCCGCGCCGCCGGCCAACGCGTGCAGCACCTTCTCCTTCCATCGCTGCCCGGTCTTCGTCAGCGAGAACAAGGTTCCGCAACCGTTCGGGACACCGTTGGTGCTGCCGCATGCTTGCGAGCCGCCGCCGCTCTGCGTCAGTCCATAGATCACGCCGTTAGCGTCCACCGTGATGCCGACCGGCGATACGCCATCCGTCGTGCCGCCGGCGAATTCATAGATCGTCGTCGTCGTCCAACCGTTCGCCGTGTAGCGAAGCTGGACGATAGTGCCATAGCCATGCGTCCCGCCGTTCTTCACGACGCCGAACAGCGACTTGCCGTAAGGGACGAGCGATTGGATGCTACCCGATATCATCGGCACGACATGCCAGCGGCCTTGGGGCGTGATATTAACCCGATCGACCGTGGTTCCCGTCCAGACATAGAGCGAATCATAAGGCCCGGCGACGACGCCCGACGGATTGCCGCCATCGGAGCCGCCGGTGAAGCGGTAGACGGTTTGCACCGTTTCCGCCGAGCACGGCTGCTGCATAGCCGCGAGCGCCGCTCCCATAAGTATAACGGCCCGCCACGTGCGCGCAGTGGAAACTCTCATGATCGCCGTCCCCTATTGATCGGACCGCACCTATTGAATGTAACACTGCGCAGCCCATTCGCTCAATCCGCTCCGCGGCCAGATCGGGTATCAACCAGCGAACGACAGATCTGAAATTGGCGACCCCGGGAGGATTCGAACCTCCGACCCTCAGCTTAGAAGGCTGATGCTCTATCCAACTGAGCTACGGGGTCTCGCCACGACGGTTTACCCGGAGCGCGTGATCGTGGAAAGGTGCGCCGAGACTCCGAAAAGGAGGGCTGGGCGCGTGACAACCACCGTCGCCGGGCTCACGAGCGGCGATCTTGTGCGGCATTACCGGCGCCGGACGCTGTCGCCGGTCGAGGTCGTGACCGACGTGCTGGCCCGGATCGGGCAGGCACGCGCCTTCAACGCCTTCGTCTCGGTCGATGCGGACGGCGCGCTGTCGGGTGCGCGGGATTCCGAGGCCCGCTGGCGGTGCGGCGCGCCGATCGGACGCGTCGACGGCGTGCCGGCCACGATCAAGGACAATATCTGGGTGCGCGGCATGCCGACCCTCAAGGGGTCGAAGACCGTCGACCGTATTCCGGCTCCGGAAGACGCGCCGGCGGTCGCGCGGCTGCGCGAACAAGGCGCAATCATTCTCGGCAAGACCGCGATGCCGGAATAGGCGAGGCGACGACATGCTGGTGCTGCAAGCGGCGCGGGCGCTGGAGCAGGCGCGGCCGTTTCTATCGAAAATATATGAATATTATCAAAATCTTATTAGAAACATCTAAAGTCGATCATCTAATTTCTGAGCAAAT
>CAZNTY010000464.1:0-6065 GCA_964576085.1 uncultured Undibacter sp.
CGCCCTGGGAGAAAGCTCACTGTGGCCTCCCGATGAGTCGCAGAGCCGCCAGTTGCTTCACTTCTTCCTGTTGGAAAAGGTCTTCTACGAAATCGAGTACGAACTCACCAATCGTCCGGACTGGGTTAGCATACCGCTGGAAGCCACGTTGAGGATTCTGCGTCATGACGGAGTACTGGCATGAGCGCGAATCTGTCGTCCGTCGCCCGTGCCATCATCCAGGGCCGTCATTCGGATCCCTTCAGTTACCTCGGCCAGCATCTCGACAACGACAACGCAGTCGTGCGGGTGTTCCTGCCGAACGCCGACCAGGTCGTGGCGATCGAGGAGAGCGGCACAGAGCGCAAGCTCGCGCTTCTCGACCGGGCCGGCCTGTTTGAAGGCGCGATCAGCCGCCTGCAACACTACCGGCTGCGCGCGCGCTTTGCCGATAACGACGTCGAGCTCGAGGACCCCTACCGCTTCGCTCCGATCCTGTCGGACTTCGACCTCTATCTGCTGGGCGAAGGCAATCACCTAAGGCTCTACGACAAGCTCGGCGCTCATCCGATGGCCATGGATGGCGTCCATGGCGTGGGTTTCGTGGTGTTCGCTCCGAACGCGCAGCGTGTCAGCGTCGTCGGCGATTTCAATTTCTGGGACGGCCGCCGCCACGCCATGCGCGTGCGCGGGACCGGCTATTGGGAAATCTTTGTGCCCGGTGTCCGTGCCGGCGATAAATACAAATACGAGATTATCTCTCGCTCGGGCGAGGCCTTGCCGCTCAAGTCCGACCCGGTCGCTTTTGGCGCGGAGCTACGGCCCGCCACGGCCTCGATTGTCGTCGATCCCTCGAGCATTCCTGCGCCTCCTCCGTCCAAGCCTTGCATCAATGCGCTCGACGCGCCGATATCCATCTACGAGGTCCATCTCGGATCGTGGCGCCGCAAGCCGGAGGAAGGCGGTCGCTGGCTCAGCTATCGCGAACTGGCCGACCTCCTCCCCGCTTATGTCGCTGAGATGGGCTTTACCCACATTGAACTGCTACCAGTCGCCGAGCATCCATTCGACGGGTCGTGGGGTTACCAACCAACAGGCCTGTTCGCACCGACCAGCCGCTTCGGCACGCCGGCCGAGTTCGCCGAGCTGGTCGGCGCCTTCCATAAGGCCGGCATCGGCGTGCTGCTCGATTGGGTGCCAGGCCATTTCCCCGATGACCCGCATGGTCTCGGCCATTTTGATGGTACCGCGCTCTATGAGCATGCCAACCCAATGCAGGGCCGCCATCTCGACTGGGGCACGCTGATCTACAATTACGGCCGCACCGAAGTGGCCAACTTCCTGCTTGCCAACGCGCTGTTCTGGTTCGACCGCTATGGAATTGACGGACTGCGCGTCGATGCGGTGGCTTCGATGCTCTATCTCGACTACAGCCGGCCACAGGGCGGCTGGATTCCCAACCGTTTCGGCGGCCGCGAGAATCTCGACGCCATTGCATTCCTGCGTCGCACCAACACCGAAGTGTTCGGCCACTATCCGAACGGTACAACGGCCGCCGAGGAATCGACCGCGTGGCCGCAGGTGTCTCGGCCTGTCGAAGCCGGCGGATTGGGCTTCGGTTATAAGTGGAACATGGGCTGGATGCATGACAGCCTCGACTATATTTCAAAGGACCCGATCCATCGCCGCCATCATCACGGCAGCATCCTGTTCGGCCTGCATTACGCTTTTTCGGAAAACTTCATCCTACCGCTGTCCCACGACGAAGTCGTGCACGGCAAGCGTTCGATCTTTGGAAGGATGCCGGGGGACGAGTGGCAACGCTTCGCCAACTTGCGCGCCTACTACGCCTTCATGTTTGGGCATCCGGGCAAGAAGCTCATGTTCATGGGCAACGAGTTCGCGCAGGACACGGAATGGAATCACGACATCAGTCTCCCGTGGCACCTGCTGGAGCGACCGCAGAATGCCGGCGTTCAGCGGCTGATCCGAGATCTCAACGCCATGTACCGCGACACTCCAGCGCTCCATCAGCTCGACTGCGAGGCCGCGGGATTCGAATGGCTCGTCACCGACGACGCGGCGAATTCGACTTTCGCCTGGTTGCGGAAGGGGCGCCGTCCCGAGGACCGCTGCGTGGTCGTGGTGAACTTCACGCCCCAGGTTCTGCATGACTATCGCATCCGCGTGCCGTTCGCCGGGACGTGGCGCGAGGCGCTCAACACCGATGCGGCGCTCTACGGTGGCGGCAATGTTGGGAACTCGGGTCGCGTATCGACTGTTGTGACGCCTGACAGTCCGGAGCTTCATCTTGTCATCCCACCGCTTGCTGCCGTCTTTCTCGTTCCTGAGGCCTAACGGACATCTGGCGCCCGGAGTGTCCTATCCGCTGGGCGCGACGTGGGACGGCCGCGGCACCAACTTCGCCCTGTTTTCCGCTAACGCCACCAAGGTCGAGTTGTGCCTGTTCGACCGCAGCGGGCGCCGCGAGATTGAGCGCATTGCCTTGCCGGAGCGGAGCGATGATGTCTGGCACGGCTATCTGTCGTACGTCTCGCCAGGCCAGCTCTACGGTTACCGCGTGCACGGTCCTTACGAGCCGAGCGCCGGGCACCGGTTCAACCCGCACAAGCTGCTGCTCGATCCGTACGCCAAGGCGCTCGCGGGGGACTTCCAGTGGAACGACGCGCACTTCGGTTACCGCACCGGACACAAGACAGAAGATCTCTCGTTCGACCGTCGCGACAATGCACGCTGGATGCTCAAATCGGTGGTCAGCGATGACGCGCACAGCTGGGCGCGGGGCCGCCGGCCGAACACCGCTTGGCAAGACACCATCATATACGAGGCCCACGTCAAAGGTCTGACCAAGCAGATGCCAGGTGTCGATGGGCGGCTGCGTGGCACCTATGCCGGGCTCGCCGATCCGGCAACCATCTCGCATCTCAAGCGGCTTGGCGTGACTGCGATCGAACTGTTGCCGATCCACGCCTTTCTCGATGACCGCTATCTCGTCGACCGCAGCCTCGCGAACTACTGGGGCTACAACACCGTCAACTTCTTTTCGCCGGAGCGGCGTTATGCCCGCGGCGAGGCGATTGCCGAATTCCGGGCCACCGTGGCCGCCCTGCATGACGCCGGCATCGAGGTCATCCTCGACGTCGTCTACAACCACACCGCGGAGGGCAATCACCTCGGTCCGACGTTGTGTTATCGGGGCATCGACAATGCCTCATATTACTGGCTCACACCCGAGGATCAGCGCTTCTACGAGAATTACACCGGCACCGGCAATGCGCTCAAAGTGGTGAATCCCCCGGTATTGCAAATGGTCATGGATTCGCTGCGTCGCTGGCTCGAAGTCTTCCACGTCGACGGCTTCCGTTTCGATCTCGCCACCACTCTCGGCCGCCTTCCCGAATTCAGCAGAGCCGCACCCTTTTTTGCTGCGATCAGACAAGACCCTGTCCTTGCGAAAGCGAAGCTCATTGCCGAGCCTTGGGACGTCGGTCTTGGCGGTTATCAGGTCGGCGCTTTTCCGAACGGCTGGTCGGAGTGGAACGATATCTATCGCCATACGATGCGGCGCTATTGGCGCGGCGATTCGAATCTGTTGGGCGATGTCGCGCACTGCATGACTGGTTCGGCCATGCAGTTCAATCACGACGGACGCGGGCCGAAGTCGAGCATCAACCACGTGACGGTACACGACGGCTTCACATTGCAGGACCTCGTCAGCTACGAGCACAAACACAACGAGGCAAACGGCGAAGACAACCGCGACGGCGCAGACGACAATCTAAGCCTGAATTGCGGGGTTGAAGGACCGAGTGACGACGAAGCCGTTTGCAAGATGCGCCGGAGACTGCGTCGCAACCAGTTGGCAAGCCTGTTGCTCGCCCAGGGAGTGCCGCTTTTGCTTGCCGGCGATGAAGTCGGCAACAGCCAGGACGGCAATAACAATGCGTACTGTCAGGACAATGAGGTCGGCTGGGTCGATTGGGGACAAGCCGACACGCCGGACGACCTGACGGATCTCATCGGATCACTGGCCCGCGCCCGCCGACAATACGCTCAGCTCAAGCCGCGCCGCTGGCTCGAGGGTCAGCGGACCGACGGTAGTTATGACATCAAGTGGCTGACCCCGGATGCGGTGGAGATGACGGAGGCGGACTGGAATTTCGCGGAGGGGCGTTTCCTCTCCTACGTGCTGGCAAGGCCTGACGATAACGGGCAGCCGCTTTACATCGTCTTTAATGCCGCCCAACAGCCCGTCGAATTTACGCTGCCTGATTGGCCCAACGTCGGGCATTGGGCCGTCGTAATCGACACCGGAGAGGATGGTGATCGCATCGATGGGGCCGCACCGCAGACGCGCATCAGCGCGCGACCCCTGACGGTCGTGGTCTTCGCAGGCGAACCATGATGGGCCGCCGGTTCGGACCTCTTCTGACCGAAACCGGCGTCACGTTTCGCCTCTGGGCGCCGGAGGCCAAATCCGTCGACGTTGTCATCGACAAACCCTATCCGATGACGAAAGCGGCGGGATGGTATTCGGCGCACATCTCTGGCGCCAAGGCCGGCACCCTGTATCAGTTCAGCGTCGACGATGACCTTCTGATTGCAGACCCTGCATCGCGCTTTCAGCCGCGCGACGTCCATGGCCCGAGCGAGGTTATCGACCATGCCTATCAGTGGCTATGCGATGGCTGGACGGGACGCGCGTGGCAGGAGACTTCGGTCCTCGAACTTCACGTCGGCACGTTCACTCCTGAAGGGACATTCCGCGCGGCGATCGAAAAACTCGATCACGTCGCGGCAACCGGCATCACCGCAATTGAGTTGATGCCGCTTGCGGATTTTCCCGGCCGCTGGAACTGGGGCTATGACGGCGTGCTTTGGTTTGCGCCCGACAGTACCTACGGACGCCCTGAGGATCTCAAGGCGCTGATTGACGCCGCACATCGGCGCGGTCTGATGGCTTTCCTCGACGTGGTCTACAATCATTTCGGTCCGGAAGGAAATTATCTCCCAAGGCTCGCACCGCAATTCTTTGCCCCAGCGCGAACGCCGTGGGGTAATGCCGTCGACTACCGGGTGCCGGAAGTCCGAGACTTCGCGGTCGAAAACGCCACCGCCTGGCTGCGCGACTACCGCTTCGACGGGCTCCGACTCGATGCCGTGCACGCCATCACCAGCCGCGGCACGCCGGATATTCTGAGTGATATCAGCCGAGCTGCAGGGACCATCGCTGCGGAGAGCGGCCGTCACATCCATCTCGTTCTGGAAAACGACGACAATGCTGCAAGTCTTCTCGCCCCGTCGGAAGAGCCGCCGCGCGGTCACTATCGCGCGCAGTGGAATGACGACTATCATCACGCTTGGCACGTATGGCTGACCGGCGAAAAGAGGGGCTACTACAAGGACTATGTTGATACGGCGCCGCTTCTCGCCCGGTCGCTCGCCGAAGGCTTTGCCTACCAAGGCGAAGCATCAAGACATCGAAACGGGAAGCACCGTGGCGAGCCGAGCCGGCATCTCTCTCCATTGGCCTTCGTCAACTTCATTCAGAACCACGACCAGATCGGCAATCGTGCGCTCGGTGAACGCCTGACAACGCTGGCCGACCCGTCAGACCTTGAGATGGCTCTGGCCGTGTTGCTCCTTTCACCCTCTCCACCGCTCTTGTTCATGGGAGAGGAATGGGGAACGACGCGGCCGTTCCCGTTCTTTTGCGACTTCAAAGGAGAGCTTGCGGACGCGGTCCGCAACGGACGCAGGGCTGAATTCGCCGAAGCCTACAACGGCCCCGCAGAGAGTCCCGACCCGTTGGCGGAATCGACAGTCCGCGCTGCAGTGCTTGACTGGAATTCCGCCCGGTCCGAACCGGGTGTGTCACGTTTAAGGCTGGTGACCCGCTTACTGGAGACACGACGGCACCACGTCGTGCCGCTAACGGCCCAGATTTTGCCGGCACGGACGGTCGCGCGATTCGAGAATAACATCCTTATTGCCAAGTGGGAGACGGCACGCCGGGCCCTCCATATCGTCGCGAACTTCTCGGGCATAGAGCGTCCAGACGTCGG
>CAZNTY010000465.1:0-6209 GCA_964576085.1 uncultured Undibacter sp.
GCCATCACCTCCTTGGGAAAGAACGGCCCGCGCCAGGAGGCGTAGCTCCAGCCCGAGGTACCGACGGAAATCCTCGCCATCACTGACTCATTGCGCGAACGCTCCTGCTCCCGCAGGATAACGTCGCCCCGGCCGGTTCGATCCGGCGAACAAACAGCGAGGACCGACATGAAAACCCGCGCCGCGGTGGCCTGGAAGGCCGGCGAGCCGCTCACCATCGAAACCGTCGACATCGAAGGCCCAAAAGCGGGCGAAGTGCTGGTCGAGATCAAGGCAACCGGCATCTGCCATACCGACGCTTACACGCTGTCGGGCGCCGATCCCGAGGGCCTGTTTCCGGCGATCCTCGGCCACGAGGGCGCCGGCATCGTGCGCGAAGTCGGCGCCGGCGTGACCTCGGTGAAGCCCGGCGACCACGTCATCCCGCTTTACACGCCGGAGTGCCGGCAGTGCAAAACCTGTCTCTCCCGCCGATCAAATCTCTGCACCGCGATCCGCGCCACCCAGGGCAAGGGGGTGATGCCGGACGGCACGTCCCGTTTCAGGTGCGACGGCGATAACGTGTTCCATTACATGGGCTGCTCGACCTTCGCGAATTTCACGGTGCTGCCGGAAATCGCGATCGCGAAAGTCCGCGAGGACGCGCCGTTCGACAAGATCTGCTACATCGGCTGCGGCGTCACCACCGGCGTCGGCGCCGTCATCAACACCGCCAAGGTCTGGCCCGGCGCCAATGTCGCGGTATTCGGGCTCGGCGGCATCGGGCTCAACGTCATCCAGGGCGCGAAGATGGTCGGCGCCGACAAGATCATCGGCATCGACCTCAATCCCGGCCGCCGCGCCATCGCCGAGAGATTCGGCATGACGCACTTCATCAATCCGAACGAGGTCGGCCAAAATTCGTCTGGACTCGACAAGGTGGTGCAGGCGATCATCGACCTGACCGGCGGCGGTGCCGACTTCTCGTTCGAGTGCATCGGCAACGTCAACGTGATGCGCCAGGCGCTCGAATGCTGTCACCGCGGCTGGGGCGAGAGCATCATCATCGGCGTCGCCGGCTCCGGCCAGGAGATTTCGACTCGGCCGTTCCAGCTCGTCACCGGCCGGGTCTGGCGCGGCACCGCGTTCGGCGGCGCGCGCGGCCGCACCGACGTGCCGAAGATCGTCGACTGGTACATGGAGAAGAAGATCAATATCGACGATCTCATCACCCACGTGATGCCGCTCGAGAAGATCAACGACGCCTTCGACCTGATGCGCGAGGGCCAGTCGATCCGCTCGGTCGTCGTCTATTGAGCCGTCGTCATTTGGTGCAGGCGCGGCGCGGCCCCGAATAGGGCTGATAGGTGCAATCGCTGGCGCGGAACGACTGATAGGCCGCGGTGCAGGCCTGGATATCGCAGGACGGCGCGGGGGCGGCCGGCGAAGAGGCCGCTTCGTCGCCCGGCGGCGACTGCGCGACGGTCTGGTCCTCGATCGGCCGCGCCGGCGCCCCGGCCGCCTGTCGGCGCGATGCAGGACTTTGAACCTTCGCCGGCGCCGGATTTCCGGCCGTGACCGGATGACGGACCGGTTCCACAGTTGTCGTCTGCATCCTCGCCGTCGTGGGCGGGGGTGGCGGTGATGTCACCCAATCGAGGCCCATGACGACGCTGCACAGCGCCGCGATCAGCACGGCAATGTAGACGAGAAACGACATCGTCGGCCCTAACCCCAATTTGCGCCCACGGATGGAACGCGGCTGCACCGGTGTCGTTCCTCCTGTCAGGTTCCCGTTCCGCGAATCTGCCGCAATGCCGCCTTCAAAGTGCGCCGAACCACAGGTAGCCGATTCGCTCCAACGGCTGAGGGGGATTCGGATGATCGTGCGGTTGTCTGCCGCCCTGTGCGGCGCTGCGCTGGCCCTGACTGCGCCGGACGCCCGGGCGCAATCCGGCATGGCTTCCATCTATGCCTATGGCGGCGGCAAAACCGCGAGCGGTGAACGCACCTCCGCGCAGGCGCTGACCGCAGCGCATCGCACCCTGCCATTCGGCGCGCGCGTGCGCGTCACCAACAAACGCAATGGCCGCAGCATCGTGGTGAGGATCAACGACCGCGGGCCCTTCATCAAAGGCCGTATCATCGACCTGACCCCGGCCGGCGCCCGCGCACTCGGCTTCTCCGGCCTGGCGCCGGTGACGCTCGAGCGCATTGACGGCTGAGCGCCGCCGCGAAATTAAATCCCCCGCCACTGGAACATGGCGCACGGCGCAGCGTTCGCCCGATGAGCGGCCGCTCTGCGGATGGCGCAGCCTGCGCCCCCGGCCGCTCCATCCAACGGAACATCGAGAGGAGCGCGTCATGGCCAAGACAACCCCGCGTCAGCGCAAGACAATGGGCCGGGTAATGCACGAATACGAGCACGGCGAGCTCAAGAGCGGTCGCGGCGGCAAGGGCGGCAAGGTGAAGAGCCGCAAGCAGGCGATCGCCATCGCTCTGCATGAGGCCGGAGCCTCGAAATACGAGAGCGGGAAAGAGAACCGGAAGAACCTCGCCAGGGCCGAGCGCAAGGAAGCGCGCGGCGAAACCTACCAGCAGGAGGCGGAAGGCAAATCACATGTCGGCGCCCGAGGCCGGCGCGAAAGCAGCCGTGCGATGGGCGGCTCTGATGCGCGGCATCTGACCAAACGCGGCAAGCACGCGGCGCGCGCCCGGGCGCGCTCCGACGGCGAAACCTATGATGAGCTCTATGATGAGGCGAAGCGAAAGCACATCGAGGGCCGCTCCAAAATGAGCAAGCAGCAACTGGAGAACGCGCTGCATCACTAGACAGGAGGAAGTCATGAAAGTGATGGAAATCATGACCCGCGAGGTCGAGCTCGCCAGTCCTAATGAAACCATTGAACATGCCGCCAAGATCATGGCGAGCCTCGACGCGGGCGCGCTGCCGGTCGGAGAAAACGACCGGCTGGTCGGCATGGTGACCGACCGCGACATCGCGATCCGCGGGGTGGCAAGAGGCCTCGGGCCAGACGCCAAGGTCCGCGACGTGATGACGGCCGACGTGAAATACTGCTTCGAGGATCAGGACATCGAGGAGATCACCGAAAACATGGGTGATATCCAGGTGCGGCGTCTCCCGGTGATGAACCGCGACAAGCGTCTGGTCGGCATCGTGTCGCTCGGCGACATCGCCTTCGAGGGCGCGGGCGACGGCACGGCGACGACCCTCGGCCGCATCTCGGAGCCCGGCGGACAGCACACGCAGGCGGAATGAAGCCGCCCGACCGGGAATGAGATCATAAGACCTGGCATGACGGCGGCGTGACCGCCGTGCTACACAGCGCGGGCATTTTATTACGTGCCCGTCATGCCTCAAACGCCCGATCTCAAATCCTTTCGCCGCGTGGTGGTGAAAGTCGGCTCCTCGCTGCTGGTCGATCAGGCAGCCGGCGCGCTGCGCCGCGACTGGCTGGATTCGCTCACCGACGACATCGCCGCCTTGCACAAGAACAAATGTGACGTGCTGGTGGTGTCGTCGGGTGCCATTGCACTCGGCCGCGCCGTGCTCAGGCTGCCGCCCGGCACGCTCAGGCTCGAGGACAGCCAGGCCGCCGCCGCGGTGGGGCAGATCGCCCTGGCGCGCTCGTGGGCGGCCTCGCTCGACGCGCACGGGATCAAGACCGGCCAGGTGCTGCTC
Organism: uncultured Undibacter sp.; assembly: GCA_964576085.1. GTDB lineage: Bacteria > Pseudomonadota > Alphaproteobacteria > Rhizobiales > Xanthobacteraceae > Pseudolabrys. The sequence goes on from CAZNTY010000465.1 coordinate 3,683, forward strand.
ACGCTCGGCGATACCGAGGAGCGGCGGCGCTACCTCAACGCCCGCTCGACCATCGACAAGCTGCTGGAATGGCGGATCGTGCCGGTCATCAACGAGAACGACACCGTCGCGACCTCGGAAATCCGTTACGGCGACAACGACCGGCTCGCCGCGCGTGTCGCAACCATGACCAGCGCCGACTTGCTTATCCTGCTCTCCGACATTGACGGTTTATACGACCGGCCGCCGACCATGCCCGGTGGGGAACTCGTTCCGCTGGTGACGCGCATCACCCCAGAGATCGAGGCGATGGCCGGCGCGTCCGGTTCCGAACTGTCGCGCGGCGGCATGGTGACCAAGATCGAGGCCGGCAAGATCGCGACGACGGCCGGCACGCACATGGTGATCGCATCGGGGCGGGTCATGAATCCGCTGAAGGCGATCGGCGACGGCAAGCCCTGCACCTGGTTCCTGACACCGGGCAATCCGGTCACGGCGCGCAAGAAATGGATCGCCGGGTCGCTCGAGCCGCGTGGCGCGGTCACGATCGACGCCGGCGCGGTGCGGGCCTTGAAGCTCGGCCGCAGCCTGCTGCCCGCGGGCGTTGTCCGCATCGACGGCGCTTTTGAGCGCGGCGACGCCGTGGTGGTGCGCGGGCCGGACGGCGACGAGGTCGGTCGTGGATTGATCGCCTATGACGCCGGCGACGCGGCCAAGATCATCGGGCAATCATCGGCCGAGATTCTGCTGATCCTCGGCTATACCGGCCGCACCGAGATGATCCATCGCGACGATCTGGTGCTCCGCGGCGAATGATGGAACCGCCGGGAGCCGCGCGCGTTATCGGGGCACGACGCGACGCGAACACCATGAAGGCGATCAACCGATCGCCCGGCAACCCGGCCCTTTGCGGCCGGGTTTCTGTTTTTGCCTCATGCGACGATTTGGCGCTGCCCAAGTGCTTGCGAGACCGAGGAAATCGCGGTTGTTTAGTCCATCAGGAATGAAACGCCCACAGCAGACGGGCGAGACATCCTGGGACAATCAACGACACTACATCCCCCCAAAAGGGCCCCTCGGGGCCCTTTTTTCTTTCGGGATCGTTCAGATGCCGCGCGACCGCGACCGCCGCCGGACCTGCCGCGACTTACGCTGTGTCCGTGGCGGCAGCGGAAAAAACGTGCCGTCTGGAAATTCCAGGTACCGCGAAAAGACTTGCGCCTGGCCGTCGCGCGGCGGACGGCTCTCGATCACGAACTTGGTTCCGACCGGAAGGCGCCCCGGAAGACGGCTCAATGTATCGGCCATGACACGCTCCTGCGACGAAAACTTTGCACATCAATGTGTAGGCGCTTTGTGCCGTTCGGGGTTGTCGCAGGTTATCCTCGCTATCCCCAGGTGGACCCGAGCAGCGTAAATGCCGAAAAATCAAGGAAAAACCCACGCTCGCCGGTTTCCGCCCGACGTGATAGGACATTTCCCGCGTAATTTTGTTCGAATGGCCGGACGATGGCGGCACCGCTGAAGACCGTTGAGACTGCTGGCGACCTCGCCACCGTGATGCGCGACATGGGGCGGCGGGCGCGGGCGAGTTCGCGTGCCTTGTCAATGGCTTCGACGGACCAGAAGAACGCGGCCCTGGTCGCGATGGCCGCCGACATTCGCCGCACCGCCGACGCGATCCTCGCGGAAAACGCGGCTGATCTGGCCGACGTCCGGGCGTCTGCCGGAGCGAGTGACGCCTTCCTCGACCGGCTGAGGCTCGACGAGCAGCGCGTCACCGCTGTGGCGGAGTCCGTAACGGCCGTGGCGGCGCTTCCCGACCCGGTTGGCGTCGTTGCCGACCGTTGGACGAGGCCGAACGGCATGATCATCGAGCGGGTGCGCGTCCCGCTTGGCGTGATCGGCATCATTTACGAGAGCCGCCCGAACGTCACCGCGGACGCCGGCGCGCTCTGCCTCAAGTCCGGCAACGCCGCGATCCTGCGCGGCGGCTCCGACAGCTTCCGCACCTCGCGCGCGATCCATCAGGCCCTGGTTTCCGGCCTGCGGCGGGCCGGGCTGCCGGAGGACGCGATCCAGCTCGTGCCGACCCGCGACCGCGGCGCGGTCGGCATGATGCTCGCCGGACTCGATGGCAACATCGACGTGATCGTGCCGCGCGGCGGCAAGGGGCTGGTCGGCCGGGTGCAGGCAGAAGCGCGGGTGCCGGTGTTCGCGCACCTCGAGGGCGTCTGCCACGTCTACGTCGACAAGGCCGCTTCGCTCGACATGGCGAAAGCGATCGTGCTCAACGCCAAGATGCGGCGCACCGGCGTGTGCGGCGCCGCCGAGACGCTGCTGGTCGATCGCGCGGCCGCCGCCGTGAACCTGAAGCCGCTGGTGACGATGCTGCTCGATGCCGGCTGCGAGGTGCGGGGCGACATGGCAACCCAGGCGGTCGATGCGCGCGTGAAGCCGGCGACGGAAGAGGACTGGAGCACCGAATACCTCGATGCGATCATTGCCGTGAAGGTCGTCGATGGCGTCGATGCGGCGATCGCTCTTA
>CAZNTY010000466.1:0-16897 GCA_964576085.1 uncultured Undibacter sp.
TTTTCGGGCGCCGACTTGATGAATCTCGTCAACGAGGCGGCGCTGATGGCGGCCCGGCGCAACAAGCGCATGGTCACCCAGGTCGAGTTCGAGGACGCCAAGGACAAGGTGATGATGGGCGCCGAGCGCCGCACGCTGGTGATGACGGAGGAGGAGAAGCTCCTCACCGCCTATCACGAGGGCGGCCACGCCATCGTCGCGCTCAATGTCAAGGCCACCGATCCGGTGCACAAGGCCACCATCATCCCGCGCGGCCGCGCGCTGGGCATGGTCATGCAGCTCCCCGAGCGCGACAAGCTGTCGATGAGCCGCGAGCAGATGACGTCGCGCCTGGCCATCATGATGGGCGGCCGGGTCGCGGAAGAAATGGTGTTCGGCAAGGAGAAGGTGACGTCCGGTGCGGCAAGCGACATCGAGCAGGCGACCAAGCTCGCCCGCATGATGGTGACGCGCTGGGGCCTGTCGGACGAGCTCGGCACCGTCGCCTATGGCGAGAACCAGGACGAGGTGTTCCTCGGCTACCAGGTGTCGCGCCAGCAGAACATCTCGGAGGAGACCTCGCGCAAGATCGACGCCGAGATTCGCAAGCTGGTCGAAGCCGGCCTTGCGGAAGCGCAGCGCATCCTGACCGAAAAGCGCGGCGACCTCGAGACCCTGGCCAAAGGCCTGCTCGAGTTCGAGACGCTGACCGGCGAGGAGATCAAGGACCTGCTCGCCGGCAAACGGCCGATGCGCGAGGCGGCCGTCGAGCCGTCGACGCCGCGCTCGTCCGCGGTGCCGCCCTCGGGCAAGCCGCGCTCGGCGCCGCCGCCGACCGGCGATATCGCCCCGCAGCCGCAGGGGTAGCTCTTAATTATGGGCGCCAAACTCCAAAAGATCGAAGTCGACGAAGCCACGGCAGCCACTCTTGAGCAGCGTGCCGCTCGTCGTGGCGTGAGCGTGGCGCAACTGGTCGCCGAGCTTGTGCCGCTGTCTGCCGACGATGACGAGCTCGCTGAACTCGACCGCCGCTGGGAAGCGATCAAGAATGGCGAACCGACCATTCCCCATGAGGAAGTAGAGCGCTGGCTCCGCACCTGGGGCACCGCGGATTTTAGGCCGTGGAATGAGCGATGAACATCGAATGGTCACGTGAGGCCATTCTCGATCTAGACCGGTTTTCCAAATTTCTTCATCAGCGCTTTCCAGCCATAGCGGAAGTCGTGGCCGCCGAGTTATCCGCGAAAGCAAGTATCCTGCAGGATAACCCGAGGCTTGGTCATCTCGTCCGCAATCGGACCCAATATCGCGAGATTGTCTTTCGGGTTCTGAATGCGTCCTACGTGGTTCGATACCGCGTGGCGGGGCAGACAATTGTAATTCTTCGCGTTTTCCACGGTCGTGAATCGCGCGATTGATATGAGGGCCGGGCCGGTTGCCCGGCCTTCGTTTTTGCTGTCATTTGCGCCGCTCATGAGCGCATCCGATTCTGAAAATCCGGTCCGCCGGACCGCCGCCGGCTTCAGGCACGGCCTCCGCCTCGGCCTGCCGGTGACGCCCGGCGTGATCGTGTTCGGCCTGATCGTCGGCGAGGTGGCGCAGCGCCAGGGCTTTTCCTTCATCCACCACGTGGCGCTGACGGTGCTGGTTTATTCCGGCATCGCGCAGCTCGTCGCGCTGGAGATCTGGCCGAAGCTGATCGACATCGGCACCGTCGCCACATTGTCGGCGCTCACCGCGGTGATCGGCTCGCGGCTCTTCCTCATGAGCGTGTCGATGCGGCCGTGGTTCGGCAAAATCCCGCGCTGGCAGGCCTACACCGGCCTGTTCCTGCTCACCGACGCGTCCTGGCTGATCGCGATGCGCTATCAGCGTGAGGGCGGCCGCGACCCTGCCGTCTATTTCGGCGCCGCGATCATCATCACGCTCGGCTGGATCGCCGGCACCGCGATCGGTTATTTCCTCGGCGGCTTCGTCGTCGAGCCGAAAAGATATGGGCTCGACCTCGTGCTGCCGGTGTTTTTCGCCGCCATGCTGGTGCCCTTGTGGAGCAGCCCGCGCCGCGCCATCGGCTGGGGCGTCGCCGGGCTTGTAGCGGTCGCGGCCGAGCGCGTGCTGCCGGGTTATTGGTTCATCATCGTCGGCGCGGTTTGCGGCGCCCTGGTCGGCGGCTTCCTCGACGACACCAAAGAGGAGGCGCCGCATGGCCACTGACCTCGGCCAGACCGCGCTTTTCTGGCTCGTCATCGGCGCGATGACGGCGGTCAATTACGCGATCCGTGCCGGCGGCTTCTTCCTGATGGGCTACGTGCCGCTGACCCCGCGGGTGCGCAGCATTCTCAACGCGCTGCCCGGCGCGGTCGTGGCCGCCATCGTGTTGCCGTTGATGGTGCGCGGCGGGCTGCCGGCCTGGGCTGCGGTGCTGATCTCGATCGCCGTGATGTCGTGGCGGCGCAACGACCTGCTTGCAGTCGTATGCGGCATGGGCGCGGCCGCCCTGCTGCGGGTGCTCTAGCGCGCGATCCCGAAAAGTGGGAACCGGTTTTCGGGCAAGATCATGCGCCAGGATCATTGAGATGCCGTTGCAGAACCGCGTCTCGCCGTTCGGCGAGCTGTTCGCGACCGCCGCGCGCGGCACGCTGATGGGCAACCGCGGCGGCCGTATCCATGCCGACGATCAGACGCTGACGCGCCGCCGCTGGGCCTCGCGGCAGTGGATCTGCTGCGTGCTCGACTTCAAGGGTCGGCAGCGCGACGTCTGGGGCCGCTTCTATACCGAGCTGTTCTTCCTTGACGAGGTGACGGCATTCGCCGCCGGGCATCGGCCGTGCTTCGAATGCCGGCGCACGGACGCACAGGCGTTCGCATCACATTTCCCGCGCAAGGGGAAAGTCAGCGCGCCGGCGATGGATCGCGTGCTGCATGCCGAACGACTCGACGGCAAGGCCAAGCGCACGCACCGCCGCGCGATTGACGCGCTGCCGGACGGCGCGATGATCGTGCTCGACGGCGAGCCTTATGCGGTGCGCGGCGCGCGTCTGCTGCGCTGGACGCCGCGCGGCTACGATGCGATGCCCCGCCGCCCGCGCGGCGTGACCGTGGACGTGCTCACGCCGCCGTCCATCCTCGCGGTGCTGAAGCGCGGCTACGCGCCGCGGTGGCATAAGAGCGCGGGCTAAATCAGGCTTCGTGCCTTCCCGTGCGAGCGCGACTTCAGAGCCGTATTGAAAAAATGCTCGTGGTTCCGGCCCCCCGCTTTGAGGAAAGTTTCATTAAATCTGACGGGACGGCCTTGGAATTGAGACGCTGTGGGTCCAAGCTTCGAGGGTCACGGACGCGCCTGCGTGCACGCAAGACGGCGAGGACGCCGGCGCGCATATCTGCCGCAGAGGTTTGTTTTGATAATCTCTTCATCCGATCAAGTGCCGCGTGCCACTTTGCTCAAGCGCTTTCCTGTTCCGAGGAATTTCGGCGTTTCCGCCGAGTCGCGCATTGGGCCCGGGCGGACATGGGCGTCTCCCGCGGGCGCCAAACGAGTCAAGACATTCAAGGTCTACCGCTACGATCCAGATTCCCGCGATAGTCCGCGGTTGGACACCTACGACGTCGATCTGGATGATTGCGGACCGATGGCGCTCGATGCGCTTATCTGGATCAAGAACAAGGTGGACCCAACGCTTACGTTTCGACGCTCGTGTCGGGAGGGCGTCTGCGGTTCCTGTGCCATGAATATGGACGGCACGAATTGGCTGGCCTGCACGCGCTTCATCTCCGACCTGGCCACGCCGGCGACGATCTACCCGCTGGCGAACATGCAGGTCATCAAGGACCTGGTAGCCGACCTCACGCACCTGTTCGCGCAATACGAAATGACCGAGCCGTGGCTGCATTCGAAGCAGCCGGCCCCTGAAAAGGAACGCCTCCAATCTCACGAGGAACGCGCCAAGCTCGATGGCTATTATGAGTGTATTTTGTGCTTCTGCTGCACATCGGGCTGTCCAAGCCATTGGTGGAACGGCGATCGTTTCCTCGGGCCTGCTGCGCTCCTTCAAGCCTGGCGCTGGCTTACCGACAGCCGTGACGAGGGCACCGAGGAACGGCTCGACAAGCTCGAAGACCCGTTTCGCCTTTATCGCTGCCACACCATTCTCAACTGCACCCGGACCTGTCCGAAGGGGCTGAATCCGGGCAAGGCCATTGCCGAAGAAAAGAAAATGCTCGTCCAGCGTCGGAGCTAGTACGGAACCAATGACACGAATCCGTCCGCGGTCGCCCAATATCCAGATCTATCGTCCGCAACTCACGTCTGTCCTCTCCATCGCCCATCGGATGACAGGCATTCTTCTGAGCCTCGGCTCGGTCGGGCTGGTCGCTTGGCTGATCGCGGCGTCGCTGGGCCCGCGGCCCTTCGCCGTGGTGCAAAGCGCTTATGCCTCATGGCCCGGACAAGTGTTGCTGGCCGGTGTCACCTTCGCCTTCTTCATGCATCTTTGCGGCGGCATCCGCCATCTCGTCTGGGACACCGTTCATGGCTTCGAGCTTCGCGCGATTTACGCCTCCGGATGGACCGTCGTTGGCGCGAGCATCGTGCTCACGATTGCGGCCTGGGGGGCGAGCGTCTTGATGAGGATGTGAAACGATGAGTCTTGGTCAAACGCGTTCGCCTCTTGCCCGCGCGATCGGATTGGGCTCCGCGAAATCGGGGGTCGAGCCGTGGTGGGGGGAACGTGTATCGGCCGTTGCCCTCGTTCCGCTCACGCTGTGGTTTGTCGCTTCAGTCATCGCTCATACACGGAGCGACTACGCGGAGGTTGTCGCGTGGATGAAGGAACTGCCGACGACGATCCTGATGATTCTCCTGTTGATCGCCCTTTTTTATCACGCGCTGCTCGGATTGCAGGTCGTCGTTGAGGATTACGTGCATTCCGGACTCAAGGTCGCGGCTGTGGTGGCGTTACGCCTCGGATGCTTCGCGTTGGCTGTCGCCGGAATTCTCGCCACATTGCATATCGCCTCGATCACATAGGCCTCATAGATTTCATGGGCACGGTTTCGAGGTGCGGGAAAAGGTCAGATGCTGGTTGAAGGGGTTTTAGCTCTGGCGCGCAGGCGATTGGTCGTGATCGATGGGGAGGCGCCCGTCATCCAGGCGGCCGGCCTGCTCGGGAGCCCGCATACCGATCTGGTCGTCGTTTGCAATCAGGCCGGGGAGATGATCGGCGTGATGAGCAAGACGGACGTCGTGAAGCATATCAGCCACTGCCACGGCCACGCCTGCACCATTTCCGTGTCGGACGTGATGAGCCGGGACGTGATCTCTTGTCAAAGCCGGGATTGGCTGTTCGACGTCTGGACGCTCATGAAGGCGCGGACGGTCCAACGCGTTCCCGTGGTCGACGCGGGTTTGAAACCTTTGGGCATTTTATATGCCCGCGATGTGCTGCAGGCGCTATTGGGCGAAGCCCAGGACGAGGGCGAATTGCTCCGCGATTATGTCATGTCGATCGGATACCATTGAGTTGATGTCTTGCCGCTTGACGGCCTTCAGCCCTTCATCGCCGCCTTGATGGCCTCGACGCCTTTGCCGCTCTTGGCCGCGTCGATGATCTTCGCCTCGCGCGCGGCGAGCGTCTGGAACGCCGGCTTCATGGCGTCGATCTTGTCGAGCGGCACCACCACCGCGCCGTGGCGGTCGGCATGGATCAGGTCGCCGCTTTTGACCGTCATGCCGTGCACCGTCACGTCGGTGCCGTAGTCGACCACATGCACATAGGCGTGTGACGGCGCGATCGAGCCGGCCAGCATCTGGAAGCCCGGCGGAATCTGCGGGATGTCGCGGATACCGCCATTGGTGATGGTGCCGACGCAGCCGAGCGCCTTGTGGATGTTGCCCATCACCTCGCCCCAGTAGGCGCCGTGGCCGGCCGGCTCGTCGAGGTCCTGCACGATCACCCAGCTCGGATTGGGCGCCGCCGCGACGTAGTCGAGATAGTCGAGCCGCTTCTGCATGTAGTCGCCGACATTGACCTTGTCGCGCGCGCGGCAGGTGACGGTCTTGGCGAAACCGATCATCGGCGGCAGGTCGGGAAACGGGCAGTGCAGGTGCTGCACGGTGTAGCCGTGGCCGCGCCGCTCCGGAGCCACCATCTCGATCACGTTGCACACCGTCGGCGTGTCGATCGATTGCAGGAAGTCGATCTGCTCCTTGGTCAGGGTCATGCGGTCTCCTTTGTTGCGTTTACGCCACTTCGACCGGCGGTATGTTCGGCCCCGGCGGCACCCGTTTCGCCCAGAGATAGGTCACGATCAAGGTCATGATCACCAGCATGGCGATCACCAGCGCCACGCAGGCCGGCCATCGGCCATAGTCCCAGGTGAAGCCGCCCAGCGCCGCGCCGAAGCTGCCGCCCATGTAGAACGAGGTCACGTAAAGCCCGACCGCCGAAGAGCGGCCGGCCGTCGCGGTGATCGCCACATAGCCGGTCGATATCGCCTGGCACAGCAGCCCGCAAGTCGCGCTGATGGCGAGGCCGAGGACGATAACGGGCAGCGGCGACAGCAGCGTCAGGGCGATGCCAACCGCCCACAGCGCCAGGACGCGGATCACGAAGCGGCGGCGGCCGAACCGCGCCACCGCCCAGCCGGTCCAGGGCGTCAACAACGAGCCCGCCAGATAGACGACGAACAGGGCGCCGAGCGCGCTGGAGGACAGGCTGTAGGGCGCCACCGCCAAGTGGAAACTGATATACGTGAACGTGCAGATGAAGTTGAACAGCACGCCGAAGCCGACCGCATAGGTCGCGAGCAGCTGGCCGTTGCGGAAATGCCCGACCATCTGCCATAGCGAGGCCTTAAAGCCTTCCGAGCGCACGAAGCGCCGCTCCCGCGGCAGCAGTAGCGTGACCGCGACGGCGCCCGCGCAGGCCATGCCGGCGAGCGCGACGAAGCCGGCGCGCCAACTGACGAGATCGGTGAGGACGCCGACCACCAGCCGGCCGCTGAAGCCGCCGAGGCTCGAGCCTGAGCTGTAGATGCCGGCCGCCCTGGTCGCGGTCGCCGGCGGCCATTCGTCGCCGATATAGGCGATGGCGACGGCGAAGATCGGCGGCAGCACCAGGCCCTGCACGCCCCGCCAGAACACCAGCGAGGTCAGCGACGGCGCGGCCGCGATCATCAGCGTCGGGATCACCAGCACGACCATCGCCGCGACGATCACGCGCTTGCGGCCCAGCACGTCGGCGATCACGCCGGTGAACGGCGCGGTCACGGCGACGGCCAGCGTGCTGACGGTGATGATGGTCGAGACCTGCGCGGCGGTGGCGCCGAAGTCCTGCGACAGCAGCGGCAGGATCGCCTGCGGCGAATAGAGGTTGATGAAGGCACAGAAGCCGATGAGCCAGACGGCAAACTGGGCCGTGGCGAGCGAGCGGGGTTTGGCGGCCGTCATCGCGGGCGGGAGCTCGGGCAGGGTGTCACGGAGCGTCAGCTATGCCCGTCTTTGCCGCGCCGGGCCAGAGGGCGCGTTGCGAGCGGCGTCGCGGCGAGCGCATAGCTGTTGACCGAGCCGCTTGCGATGGAACCGGCGCGGGGCCAAAACCATTGGTGCAGGTGGGGGCGGACAGACAGGTCAGGATGTCCGATTTTGCGCGCCATCACCGTTGAGCCCGGCAAGGCCAACTCCATCAGGCTCGATGAGGTCGCTCCGCCGACGGCCGACGGCGCGCTCTTGGTGCGCGCGCTGGCGCTCGGCGTATGCGGCACCGACCGCGACATCATCGGCGGCCACTACGGCTGGGCGCCCCCCGGCGCCTCGCGGCTGGTGCTCGGCCACGAATCGCTCGGCGCGGTGGTGGAGGCGCCCGCCGGCAGCGGCTTCATGACCGGGGATCTGGTTGTCGGCATCGTGCGCCGCCCCGATCCGGTGCCCTGCCCCGCCTGCGCCGAAGGTGAGTGGGACATGTGCCGCAACGGTCGCTACACCGAGCGCGGCATCAAGGAGCGCGACGGTTATGGCGCCGAGCACTACACGCTCGAGCCTGATTTCGCGATCAAGGTTGATCCGGCGCTCGGCCGGCTCGGCGTCCTGATCGAGCCGGCGAGCGTGGTCGCAAAGGCCTGGGACCAGATCCGCCGCATCGGCCGCCGCACCAAATACTGGAAGCCGCGCAAGTTGCTGGTCACCGGCGCCGGCCCGGTCGGGCTGCTGGCCGCGTTGTTTGGCGCGGAGGCCGGACTCGACGTCCACGTCTTCGACCGCGCGACCGGCGGGCCGAAGCCGGAATTGGTGCGCGCCCTCGGCGCGACCTATCACACCGGAGACTTCGGCGGGGTTGCGCCCGACATCATCATCGAATGCACGGGGGCGGCGCCGGTGGTGCGAAACGCCATCGCCTGCACGGCGGCCGGCGGCGTCCCCTGCCTTGCCGGCATCGGCGCGCCCGGCCATGAGGTGCCGCTCGACCTGTCGATGCTCAACCGCAACATGGTGTTGCGCAACGACGTGGTGTTCGGCTCGGTCAACGCCAACCGCGCGCATTATCGCGATGCCGCCGCGATGCTGGCGAAGGCCGACAAGGGCTGGCTCGGTAGCCTGATCAGCCGCCGCGTGCCGCTGGCGCGCTGGCACGAGGCATTCGAGCGTCGGCCCGGCGACATCAAGGTCGTGATCGATTTCACCGCATAACTCCTGAGATAGTTGGATTCATGGCCCTGCGCATCGAGGACTACGCCCTGATCGGCGACACCCAGACGGGAGCGCTGGTCGGCCGCAATGGCTCGATCGACTGGCTGTGCTGGCCCCGCTTCGATTCCGACGCCTGCTTTGCCGCCCTGCTCGGCGACGAGCGGCATGGCCATTGGCTGGTCGCGCCGCGCACGGAGAAGGTGAAGATATCGCGGCGCTACCGGCCGAACACTCTCGTCCTCGAAACGCGTTTCGAGACCGCGGACGGCATCGTGACATTGATCGACTTCATGTCGCGGCGCGGCAGCGGCTCGCGCATTACCCGGCTGGTGCGCGGCGACAGGGGCTGCGTCGCGATGCACACGCAGCTCGTGATCCGTTTCGGCTATGGCGCGATCGTGCCCTGGGTCACGCGCCTTGACGAGCAGACCATCAGCGGCGTCGCCGGGCCGGACCGTATCCTGCTGCGCTCGGCGGTGCGCGTGCACGGCGAGAACCTGAAGACCGTCGGCGACTTCATCGTGGCGCAAGGCGAGACCAAATCGTTCGTGCTCACCTATGCGCCGTCGAACGAGCCGCCGCCGGGCTACAGCGACCCGGAAGCCGATCTGCACGTCGTCGAGAACGGCTGGACCGAATGGACCGCGCACAACAAGATCACCGGCCCATGGGACGAGGCGGTGACGCGCTCGCTGATCACGCTTAAGGCGCTCACCTACGGGCCGACCGGCGGCATCGTCGCGGCGCCAACCACGTCGCTGCCGGAGATGATCGGTGGCGCGCGCAACTGGGACTATCGCTTCTGCTGGCTGCGTGACGCGACGCTGACGCTGCTCGCGTTGATGAATGCCGGCTATTACGACGAGGCCGGCCTGTGGCGCGACTGGCTGTTGCGCGCTGTCGCCGGCAGCCCGAACCAGGTGCAGATCATGTACGGCATCGCCGGCGAGCGGCGCCTCACCGAGTGGCAGGTGCCGTGGCTGCCCGGCTATGAGAACTCCGCGCCGGTGCGTATCGGCAATGCCGCGCACAGCCAGTTGCAGCTCGACGTGCTCGGCGAGCTGATGGACACGCTGCATCAGGCGCGCTGCGGCGGCCTCGCGCCCAATGCCGACGGCTGGGGGCTGGAGCTCGAATTCCTCAAGCATCTCGAGAAAATCTGGCAGCGCAAGGACAGCGGCATCTGGGAGGTGCGTGGCGACGAGCAGCACTTCACCTATTCCAAGGTGATGGCCTGGGTCGCCTTCGACCGCGCCATCAAGAGTGCGCAGCATTTCCAGCTCCACGGCGACGTCGCGCACTGGGTCGAGATGCGCGAGCGCATCCATGCCGACGTGTGCAACAACGGCTATGACGTCAAAACGGGCAGCTTCGTGCGCGCCTATGGGAGCAAAGAGCTAGACGCCAGCCTGCTGCTGCTGCCAGCCGTCGGCTTTCTGCCGCCGGACGATCCGCGCATCGTCGGCACCATCGAGGCGATCGAGCGCGACCTGATGTCGGACGGCCTGGTGCTGCGCTACGACACCGCCCGCGCCGACGACGGCCTGCCGCCGGGCGAGGGGTTCTTTCTTGCCTGCAGCTTCTGGATGGTCGACGCCTATCTCATGCTCGGCCGCCGCGATGACGCGGTGGCATTGTTCGAGCGACTGCTGGCGCTGCGCAACGACGTCGGCCTGCTCAGCGAAGAATATGACCCGCGGGCGAGGCGGCAGGTCGGCAACTTCCCACAGGCGTTGTCGCATCTCGCGCTGGTGAACTCGGCCAGCAATCTTGCGCATCGTGAAAAGCCTGCCGAGCAGCGCGCCGATCTCAAGAGCGCCGATCGCGAAACCTTGCGCGAGCCGGCATCGTAGGACGACGCCCGAAGAGGTCACCTGGCCGGACAAGGTTATGCCGCGATAGAAGGCCGAAACCGGCTGCCGGGACCGGCTGCGCAGGACCTATTGACCGCGCCGCATCTGCGCTGAATTGTGGTCCGACCAGCGATTATTAGAGGCGGGTTATGAAGGCGAATGACGGTACGCGGACCGGCGGCGAAATCCTGATCGACCAACTGGCCGCGCAAGGGGTGAAACAGGCATTCTGCGTGCCCGGCGAGAGCTATCTCGCCGCGCTCGACGCCTTCTACGACCGCCCGATCGAATTGATCGTGTGCCGGCAGGAGGGTGGGGCGGCCTGCATGGCGGAGGCGGTCGGCAAGACCACCGGCCGCCCCGGCATCTGCTTCGTGACCCGCGGCCCGGGCGCCACCAATGCGTCGGCCGGCATTCACATCGCCAGGCAGGATTCGACACCGATGATCGTCTTCGTCGGCCAGGTCGCGCGCGAGATGCGCGGCCGCGAGGCGTTCCAGGAGCTCGACTATCGCGCCGTGTTCGGCACCATGGCGAAATGGGCGACCGAGATCGACGATCCGTCGCGCATTCCGGAGATCGTATCCCGCGCCTTCTTCACCGCGATGAACGGCCGTCCGGGACCGGTGGTCATCGCGCTGCCCGAGGACATGCTGACCGAGCGCGTCGCGGTCGCGGACGCGCCCTATGTCGAGGCGGTGGAGACCTCGCCTGGCCCGGCCGAGATGGCGCGGCTGCAGACGCTGCTCGAGGAGGCGAAGAACCCGTTCATCATCATCGGCGGCAGCCGGTGGTCGCAGGACGCCTGCGACACGCTGGCGCGCTTCGCCGAAAAATTCTCGATCCCCGTCGCCACCACGTTCCGCCGCGGCTCGATGTATGACTCCTCGCGCACGACCTATGCCGGCGACCTCGGCATCGGACCGAACCCGAAGCTCTTGTCGCGGATCAAGGCGGCCGACGTCGTGCTGCTGATCGGTGGCCGCCTCGGCGAGATGCCGTCCCAGAGCTACACGCTGTTCGACATTCCGACGCCGCAGGTGAAGTTCGTCCACGTCCATCCGGGCTCGGACGAGCTCGGCCGCGTCTATCATCCGACGCTCGCAATCAATTCCTCGCCCGGCGCGTTCTGTGCGGCGGCGGAGGCGCTGACCGCGCCAAAGAACGACGCCCTCCGCGCGAGCACCGCGCAGATGCACGCCGACTATATCGCCTGGAGCGAGACCGCGACCAAGGTGCCGGGCGCCGTCAATCTCGGCGAGATCATGGTGTGGCTGCGCAACGAGCTCGGCCCCGACGGCATCATCACCAACGGCGCCGGCAACTATTCCGGCTGGATCCATCGCTTCTACCGCTTCCGCAAGTTCGGCACGCTGGTCGCGCCGACCTCGGGCTCGATGGGCTACGGCGTGCCCGCCGCCGTCGCGATGAAGCACCTCTACAAGGACCGGCCGGTGGTCTGTCTCGCCGGCGACGGCGACTTCCTGATGAACGGTCAGGAATTCGCGACCGCCGTGCAGTACAATCTGCCGATCATCGTGGTGATCGCCGACAACGGCATCTACGGCACCATCGTGATGCACCAGGAGCGCGAATATCCCGGCCGCATCATCGGCACCGAGCTCAAAAATCCGGATTTCGTCGCCTATGCCAGTGCGTTCGGCGGCTACGGCGCGCTGGTCGAGAAGACGGCCGACTTCCCGGCTGCTTTCGCCGGCGCGCTGCAGTCGGGCAAGCCGTCGATCATCCATCTCAAGATCGACCCGCAGGCCATCACGCCGGCAACCACGCTCGCTGCCATCCGCGAGAAGGCGCTGGCGAGCGGGAAGCGGGCATAATCTCTCCACGTCATGGCCGGGCATAGGCCGTCGAAGACGGGCGTGAACGCCCTGACGTCCCGGCCATCTCGCTTAGGGATGCATTTTGTCCTCCTAAGCGGGATGCCCGGCACAAGGCCGGGCATGACGACGAGAGCCCTTGCCTCGAATCATCTGAATCCTCATTCATTGATTCAATGCCGTATCGCCGCACCGAAAACGTCGTGCGCCGGCTTGCCCAGCGCGAGCAGACGATCGTCGACGCGGCGCGGGCCGCCGCGGTCGCCGGCGGCATGTCGGCCGTCCAGATCGCGGCGGTCGCGGAGCGCGCCGGCATCGCCAGCGGCACCGTCTATCGCTATTTCCCCTCGAAGTCCGATCTGGTGTCGGAGCTCGTTGCCGCGGTCGCCGAGCGGATGCTCGACGCCATGCGTGCCGCCGCCGATGCCGCGCCGGGGCCGCTGTCGGCGCTCGCCGCGGCGATTGCGGCATTCGCGGCGCGCCTGCTCGACGAGCGTCGTCTGGCCTGGGCGGTGCTCGTCGAGCCGGCCGGCAACGAGACCGACGCCGCCCGGCTCGATTTCCGCAAGGCGCTGGTCGCCGAGCTGCAGGCGCGCATGCGCGTCGCCGTCGCGCATCGTCACCTGCCGGAGCAGGACCTTGCGATTGCGGCGCCCGCCGTCATCGGCGCGCTGCTCGAAGGGCTGGTCGGCCCGCTCGCGCCGGAAACGCCGGGCGACAAGGCGAGGGCGCGCGAGGCGGTCCAGAACGCGACGCTGCTCGCCCTGCGCGCGCTCGGCGTGGTCGACGCCCGTGCGCGCGGCCTGGTGGCGCAGCTCGCGCCGCCGCGCTTTTGAAGCGTGGCGTTCGCCACATAGGCCACCTCTTCTCGAGTACCGCCGTCACCTGAGCGTGCCGTGGTCCGCCCCGCTGTCTCCTGCGAGCCCCGCAAGGCGGGTGTCGAGTGTCCGGCGCAACGCGGCGAGCTCCGCCTGTTGCCGCTCGATCACCTCATGCTGCCGCGCGAGCTCCGCCCGCTGCGCCTTCCATTGCTGCAGCAGCAGCGGGATCAGCTCCAGGTACTGCACCGACTCCGGCCGGTTGTCGCCGTCGCGCACCACGAGCTCCGGCATCACGCTATCCACTTCCTCCGCGATCAGCCCGTAGTGCATCGCGCCAGGCTCCGCCTTGTAGCGATAGGACACCGGCCGAAGCTGCGTGAGCTTGTCCGCTGCATCGTCCAAGGACTTGATGTCCTGCTTGTAGCGCGCGGACGATGCGACGACCCCGAGCCGTCCGTTGGCATTGATGACGACGGTCGCGCCCGACACCGGTGTGCCGGTGATGCCGGCGATGAACGTCCTGGTCTGCACCTGGCCGATACGGATGGTCTTGTCCTCGGCGCCCGGGAAGCCGGGGCTACCGATGTAGATATTGGAGACGCCCTTCACGGTCGCCTTGCCGGCACTGGTGCCGAGCGCGATGTTGTTGCCGCCCACAGTGAGCGCGTTCAGGGCGCCGTAGCCGACGGCGACGTTGTTGTTGGCGGTGGTGCTCGCCTTGAGCGCGTCGCGGCCGAGCGCGGTGTTGTTGGCGCCGGTGGTATTGGCGGGAAGCGCGTTGACGCCGACGGCGGTATTGTTGCTGCCGGTGGTGTTGGCATAGAGCGCGAAAAAGCCGTCGGCAGCGTTGTCGTTGCCGGTGGTGTTGGAGGCAAGCGCGAAGCTGCCGCTGGCGGTATTGGAATCACCTGTGGTGTTGGCGTAGAGCGCGTTGGCGCCGCCGGCAGTGTTTGAGCCGCCGGTGGTGTTGCTGTAGAGCGCCTGAAAACCGCTGGCGGTATTGGCGCCGCCAGTGCCATTGGAGGCGAGCGAAAAGGTGCCGTTGGCGGTATTCTGGCTGCCGGTGGTGTTGACGTAGAGCGCGGCGGCGCCGCTGGCGATGTTGTAGTTGCCGGTGGTGTTGTTACTGAGCGCATCGCGACCGAGCGCGGTGTTGTAGCCGCCGGTGGTATTGCCGATCAGCGCGTTCTCTCCGAGGGCGCTGTTGAAGCTGCCGGTGGTGTTGGAGGCGAGCGCGTTGGCGCCGCAGGCAGTGTTGTTGCTGCCGGTGGTGTTGTTATAGAGCGCGGCATATCCGGCACCGGTGTTGTAGATGCCGGTCGTGACGTTGAGCAGGGCGTTGGTCCCCGCCGCGGTGTTGTGATTGCCATCGCTCGGAGTGGTCGGCGGTTGCGCGCCGGCCGCAGCCGGAATGAGACAGGCCGCCGCCGCGAGCACATACCGCGACAGATGTTTCGCTGAATTGTCGATTCCCGTTCGCCCCTTTCGCATGGCCCGCTCTCCCGTCTGGTCGAGACCGCAACGGCCTCGTGATGCAGCTTGACGCAACTGGAAGTAGTCTCGCCTGCCGGGTGGCGACCGGTAAAGGGTCAGCGGAGGAGAAGAGAAAGTTCCGCTCCGGCCCGATCGGCCGGTGTCAAGGCGCCAGCCGCAGCGTCACGCGCTTGACGCCGGGCTCATCGGGTTCGTCGGCGATGCCGAAGCCGAGCTCCCGGCACATCTGAAGCATCGTCAGATTTTCCGCCAGCACCTCGCCGTGCACGGTGGCGAGGCCCTTCCGCCTGGCCTGCTCGATGATGCTGCGCATCAGCAGCCAGCCGAGACCGTGCCCCTTGAGCGCGGAACGCACCAGCACGGCGAACTCCGCGCCGCGGCCGTCCGGATCGTCGTGCAGCCGCGCCACGCCGAGCATCGCGCCGCGGTCGTCGAGCGCGATGAGCGCGATCGCGGTCCTCGGATCGTAGTGCGTGAAGCGGTCGATCATCTCGGCGGTGAACTCGCCCACCGGCGTGAACATCCGCATCCGCAGGTCGTCGGCCGTGACGTGCGCGATGAAGTCCGGATAGAGCGCGCCGTCCTGTGGCGTCAGCGGCCGTATCGCGACGCGGGTCCCGTCGAGCAGAGTTTCCTGCCGGATCGTCACATCAGATCGTCTATCCCTCAGTGCGACAGCAGCGCCGGCACCGTCAGTGACGAGAAGATGCCGCGGGTGACGCCGCCGAGCACGAACTCGCGCAGCCGCGAATGGCCATAGCCGCCCATCACCATGAAGGTCGCGCCGGTGTCGGCGGCATAGGACAGCAAGGCATTGGCGGCGTCGAGGTCCGGCGCGGTCAGCCGCTTCACCTCGATCTTGAGGCCGTGGCGGGCGAGATGCTGGCCGAGATCGGCGCCTGGAATCTCGTCTCTCTTGCCAGGCTCGTTGGCGACAATGACGATCTCGACCTGCGCCGCCTTCTTCAGCAGCGGCATGGCGTCGGCGACGGCGCGGGCGGCCGCGCGGCTGCCATCCCAGCACACCATGACGTGATCGAGGGAGAGGCCCTGGGTCTGGATGTAGGGCACCAGGATCATGGGGCGGCCCGCGCCGAACAGCACGCCCTCGGCTATGCTCTCTTCGGCGGCCGAGGAGTCCGGCTCGGACTGCCCGATCACGGCGAGATCAAAGCGCCGCGCGAGCTGCGTGAAACGATCGGACGCGCCAACCATGCTGTCGTTCGCCGTCAAGGTTTCGTAGGAAAGACCCTCGCGCTTGGCGGCCTCTTCGAATAGCGCGGCGGCGCGCCGCGCGATGGCGTCGGATTCGCGGCGTTGCGATTCGATCAGCTCGGGCGGGATACCGCCGCCGATGATCGTGCCCGGGATGACGGGCTCATAGGCGAAGGCGACGCCGAGCACATGCGCCTCAAAAGCCGCCGCGACCGAGACGGCATAACGGCCGGCACGGCCGTCCGCGCCGAGATTGACGATGATATCCTTGATCATTGGCTGGCTCCCGCTCTTCAATACAATGTTCCTATAAATGCTCTCCCGCGCCGCCGGACCTTGCGCGAGATCAATCCCACGCCGCCGCTACTTCTTTTTCCCGGTCGCGTCGAACTGCGCGAGATAGGCCCACAGGTCATTGGCCTCCTTTTCATTCTTGATGCCGGGGAAGATCATCTTGGTGCCCGGGATCTTGGCGCGCGGATCCTTGATGTATTCGAGGAATTGCTCCTTGTTCCAGGTGATGCCGGAATCCTTGTTCGCCGCCGAGTAGCTGTAGCCCGGCGCGGTGCCCGAATGGCGCCCATCAAGACCGTTGAGCTCTGGTCCGACCTTGTTCTTCGCGCCTTCGCCGATCGAATGGCATGGAAAGCACTTCTTGAAGGACTGTTCGCCGGCCGCCACGTCCTGCGCCGAGGCCGCCACCGTCGAGCCGGCCAGGACCAGCGCCGCCAGCATCACCACTGATTTCATCGTTTCCGCTCCTCGCTGCCGGGGCCTTTTTCGGTGGCTTTGCCGGCGTTATGTGTAACATTTGGACAAACCTGCGGCCGCTCGCAACGGCCGCGCAGGCGGAAAATAGTAGCATGTCCGTCAAGATGCCCGAGCCCGATCAGGACGTGCTGTCGCGCCGCGCCGCGATCGTCGCCGCGCTGCGCGCGATCGTGCCCGGGGAAGGCGTCATCGCCAGCGAGCGCGAGATGCGGCCTTACGAATCCGACGGGCTGACCGCCTACC
>CAZNTY010000467.1:0-16559 GCA_964576085.1 uncultured Undibacter sp.
CCGGCGCGATGCTGGATGACCCGGCCCGCGTTGCGGTAACGCCGCAGGCCTCGACCGCCGAGCGTGTCGAACAGCGCGTCATCCTCACCGAGAAAGCCTCGAAGGCCGCCCTGCTGACCGAGCTGCTCAGGAACGAAACCACCGACCGCGTGCTGGTGTTCACCCGCACCAAACACGGCGCCGACAAGGTCGTGCGCGGACTGCAGAAGGCCGGACTCGGCGCCGAGGCAATCCACGGCAACAAGTCGCAGAACCAGCGCGAGCGCGTGCTCGCGGCGTTCCGCGACGGTTCGCTGCGCACCCTGGTCGCGACCGACATCGCCGCCCGCGGCATCGACGTCGAAGGCGTCAGCCACGTCATCAACTACGACCTGCCCAACGTGCCGGAAAGCTACGTCCACCGCATCGGCCGCACTGCGCGCGCCGGCGCCGGGGGCCTCGCGATCTCGTTCTGCGACCACGAGGAAGCACCGTTCCTGCGCGACATCGAGCGGCTGATCCGCATGGCGCTGCCGGCCGAGAACCGGCGCACCGGCAAGCCGCCTGTGCAGGCGCAGCCGCACGGGCACCGGACGCATCATCACGGCGGCAACGGGCGCAATCATCGCAACAACCGGCCCCAACACACCAATCAGGGCCATCGCAGCCGGGGCAACGAGCCCCAGCGGCAGCCTCAGGCGATGCCAAAAGGCGAGCCTGGCGGCCTGGAAAATGTTACATTTATGCGTGAGCCGCGCTTCAAGGCCGGCCACCGCACGCCGCGCTGATTGGAGGTCTTGCGAATGGCGAAGGAAGAATTGCTGGAGTTCGACGGCACCGTGACCGAAGTGCTGCCGGACGGGAATTTCCGGGTCAAGCTCGACAACGAGCACGAGGTGCTGGCCTACACCGCCGGCAAGATGCGCAAGTTCCGGATCCGCACCGGCGTCGGCGACCGCGTCGTCGTCGAGATGTCGCCCTACGATCTCAAGCGCGGCCGCATCAGCTTCCGCCACAAGGGCGAAGCGGCGGCGCCCAGCCCGCAGCAGCGGCGCCCCAATTTCCGCGGCCGGCGTTAGCTTCTGATTTACTCGGCGGCCGAGCTGTCAACGGCGGCCGAGCTGTTCAGCGGTCCGCTATCTCCCGCAATCCGCACCTTGTCGCCGGTCGCAACGCCGTCCGGTGGCGTGGTGATGATGCGATCTTGCGCCGTGAGACCGGAGCCGATCTCGACCTCGCGGCCGAAATCGCGCGACACCGTCACCGTTTTGAGCAGCACGCGGCCGTCCGGGCCGATGGTCGCGACGCGCAATCCGCTCTGATCGAAGATCAGCGCGCTTGCCGGCACGTTGATTGCCTTGTCAGGAGCAGCCAATTCGAGCTGCACGGTGGCGAAGGCGCCTGTCATCAGTTCGCCGGCGGCATTGTCGGCGGTCAACAAAATGCGGGTGGTACCGGACGCGGCGTCGACCGCCTGCGACGAGGCTTCGACCGTCGCGGTGAAGCTGCGCTGCGGATATTCGGGAACGGTGAGCGCCGCCCGGGTGCCGATGCGCACGCTCGGCACGTAATTCTGCGGCACGTTCACATAGACGCGCAGCCGGCTGGTGTCCGATATGACAAACAGCGGCGCGCCGCCGGCGCCGGCATTGATGAGCGCGCCGAGGTCGGTGTTGCGCGCCGTGACGAGGCCGTCGAACGGCGCGGTGATGCGCTTGTATTTCTCCAGCACGCGCAGGCGGTCGAGATTGGCCTGCGCCGATTTCAGCAGGCCGTCCCGGCTTGCGGCATCGGCGGCGCGCTGGTCGAGCGTCTGCTGCGACACGGCGCCCGACACAATCAGTGAACGTCCGCGCTCGAGCGTCTGCTGCGCGAGTTCGAGATTGGCTTTTGCCGTGGTGACGTCGGCCTGCGCCTGCATGATCTGCTGGTCGAGATCGGGAGCGTCGATCTCGGCAAGCAGCTGGCCGGACTTTACCGGCGTGCCGATGTCGACCTTCAGGTCCTTGATGTAGCCGCTGACGCGGGCGAAGATTTGCGCCTGCGAATAAGCCTCCAGCCGGCCCGGCAGGTCAATCGAGGACCGTTTGCTCCTGGTGTCGGGCGCGGCGACCGCGACCACCGGCACCGCCTGACTCTCGGTCCATTCGGACAGCCGCGCGTCCGCCATCTTCCGTGTCATGATCCCCGACGCCACGACGATCACCGCAACGCCGACGAAGCCAAGGCCGGCCGCACGCAGGCCGCGGCGCGAGATCACCGGCTCGGACGACTTAGGCGGCATGAGGATTCCCGAGCGCGCCCGCCGGCTCCCGGCCATCGCGCGCGTGCAGCATACTAAAAACCACCGGAACAAACATTAACGTCGCGATTGTCGCGAAAATCAAGCCGCCGATCACCGCGCGCCCCAGCGGGGCGTTCTGCTCGCCGCCCTCGCCGAGGCCGAGCGCCATCGGCGCCATGCCGATCATCATGGCGAAAGCGGTCATCAACACGGGGCGGAAACGAACGAATCCGGCGTCAATTGCCGCCTGGACCGCGTCGCCCACCGCTGCCAGGCGCTCGCGGGCGAAGCTGATGACCAGCACGCTGTTCGCGGTAGCGATGCCCATGCACATGATCGCGCCGGTCAGGGCCGGCACCGACAGCGTCGTTGCGGTCGCGAACAGCATCCAGACGATGCCGGCAAGCGCCGCCGGCAGCGCCGTGATAATGACGAAGGGATCTCTCCACGACTGGAAGTTCACGACGATCAGCAGATAGATCAGTACGATCGCGCCGAGCAGGCCGAACAGCAGGCCGCGGAAGGCATTGTCCATGATGCGGGCCTGCCCCATCAGCTCGACCTGGGTGCCGGGCGGAACATCGCCGGCGGCCTCGTCGATCACGCGGCGCACTTGGGTCGCGACGGCGCCAAGGTCGCGGCCCTGGGTCGTACCGTAAATCTGGATCACCGGCAGAATGTTGTATTGCGACACGACCGCGCTGCGGGTCACGCGCCTGAAATCGGCAATGGCGCCAAGCGTCTGCGACGGCGCGCCCGCCGCGGTGATCGGCAGGCCCCGCAGGGCATTGAGCGAATCCATCTTGTACTGCGGCGTCTGCATCACCACCGCATAGTTCACGTTATTCTCGGGATTGAGCCAGTAGGTCGGGGCGACCTGGCTCGATCCGGCGAGATTGACCACCATGCTGTTGGTGACGTCGCGCTCGGTGAGGCCGACAGCCTGGGCGCGGGTGCGGTCGACGTCGACGTTGAAGCCGGGATAATTCAGCGACTGCTGGATGCGCACGTCGACCAGGCCCGGAACGTGCTTAAGTTGGCGCTGGAGTTTCTGGGCATAGGCGTAGTTGGCGGCGAGATCCTTGCCGCGGACCTGAACGTCGATCGGCGCCGGCGCACCGAAATTCAGGATCTGGCTGATGATGTCGGCCGGCAGGAACGAGAAGGTGACACCGGGAAAGCGCCGCGGCAGCTCCTCGCGCAGCACCTGCACGTGCTCGGCGACCGGCCGATGATCCTCGCTGAGTTTGATCTGGATGTCGCCGTCCTGCGAGCCGACCGTGCCGGTGTTGTTGTAGGTGTTGTTGATGCCGATGACCGGCGAGCCGATGTTGTCGACGATGGTCGCGATCTCCTCGGGCGGGACGATCTGCCGGATCGCCTTCTGGATGTCGGCGAAGCGGTTGGCGCTTTCCTCGACCCGGGTGCCCACCGGCAGCCGCGCGTGCATCAGGATCTGCCCGGCGTCGACCGCCGGGAAAAAATCGCGGCCCAGGAACGGCAGCAGCGCAAACGAGCTCAGAACGAACAGCAGGAAGCCGGCCAGAAATGTCCGGCGACGCGCCAACGCCATGATCAGCAATTCACGATAGCCCTGGCGGACGCGCTCGAAGCCCCGCTCGAACCCGCGCTGCAGTCGCACCAGCGGATTTCGCGACGGCGGCAGCGGGCCGTCGAGGCCGTGCATGTCGGTATGCGGCGCGTGCGTGCGCAGCAGGTAATTCGCCATCGTCGGCACCAGCGTGCGCGACAGGATGAACGAGCAGGCCATTGCCGCCATCACCGCTTCCGCCATCGGCACGAACAGGAATCGCGACACGCCCGGCAGGAAGAACATCGGCACGAACACGATGCAGATGCACAGCAGCGACACGAAGGCCGGCGTCACGATCTGCGCCGCGCCGTCGAGAATCGCGGGCTCGACTTTCTTGCCCTGCTCGAGATGCCAGTTGATGTTCTCGATGGTCACGGTCGCATCGTCGACCAGGATGCCGACGGCGAGCGCCAACCCGCCGAGCGTCATGATATTGAGCGTCTCGCCGAGCGCCGCAAGGATCGCGATCGAGCCAAGCACCGACAGCGGAATCGACGTGGCAATGATGACGGTCGAGCGCCAGCTTCCGAGGAAGATCAGGATCATCAGGCTGGTGAGCGCGGCCGCGATCACGCCTTCCTTGACGACTCCGCTGACCGCGCCGCGCACGAACACGGACTGGTCGCCGATCAGGTTGATGTTGAAGCCTTTCGGCAGGGTCGGCCGGAGCTGGTCGACCTTGTTCTTGATGCCGGCAATGATATCGAGCGTCGAAACCGAGCCGTTCTTGAGCACCGTCAGCAGCACCGAGCGGTTGCCGTCGACATGCACGATATTGGTTTGCGGCGGGTTGCCGTCGCGCACGTGGGCCACGTCGCGGATATAAACGATCGCGCCATTGACGCTCTTGATCGGCATGTCGCCGATCTCGGACATGACCAGCGGCGAATTGTTGAGCAGGATCGCGTATTCGTAGCCGCCGATCTTCTGCGAGCCGACCGGCGTGATGAGGTTCTGCGCGGCGAGCGCGTTGGCGACGTCGGCCCCGGACAGGCCCCTCGCCTGCATCGCTTCCGGATCGAGATCGATCTGCACCTGCCGCGTCTTGCCGCCGTACGGGAAGGGGATCGCGGCGCCGGGCACGGTGACGAGCGGCGTGCGGATCACGTTCAGCCCGATGTCGGCGAGCATCTGCTCCGACAGGCCCGAGCCCGACAGCGCGACCTGGATGATCGGCACGGTCGAGGCGTTGTAGTTGAGGATCAGCGGCGGCGTCGCGTTGGGCGGCAGCTGCTTGAGCTGGGTCTGCATCACCGCCGTCACCTGTGCGTTGGCGATGCGGATATCGACGTTCGGCTGGAAGAACACCTTGATGATGCCAAGGCCGTTGTAGGACGTCGCCTCGAGATGCTCGATGTCGTTGACCGTGGTGGTCAGACCGCGCTGCGACTGCGTGACGATACGGCCGGCCATCAGGTCGGGCTGCAGGCCGGTGTAATTCCAGATGATGGCGATGACCGGGATACGGATATCGGGGAAGATGTCGACCGGCGTGCGCAACGCCGCGAGCGGCCCGACAATCAGGATGGTCAGCGCCAGGACGACGAACGTGTAGGGCCGCCGCAGCGCGATCCGGACCAGGGCAATCATGCCGAGACCTTCCCCACCCTTGAACCCCGGGACGTCCATCTAGCATGCGGACGGCTCCGCCGGTAGCGCCGGCCGGCGCGCACAAAACCCTCATTTGTCGGCTGGTTGCGGCCCGGCCGGTTCAGGCCGGTCCTGCGCGGTGTCTCAGCGCTGCCACGGCATCAGCCGGCGCTGCAGCGCCTGCAGGCCGTAGGTGAGCAGGACACCGAGGACCATCACGACGACCAGCCCGGCGTACATCTTTTCGGGATTCATCACCTCCCAGTAATAGAATGTCATGAAGCCGACGCCCTGCTTGGCGCGCAGGAACTCCACGGAGATGATGACGATCAGGGCCGTGCCGAGCGCCAGCCGCAGGCCGGCGAAGATCACCGGCAGCGCCGCCGGGATGATGACGTGGCGCAACAGCGAGAAGCCGCGCGCGCCGTAATTGCGGCCGGCCATCAGGAACACCGGGTCGATGTCGCGCACGGCCGCCATGGTGTTGATCGTCATCAGGAAGAACACCGACAGCGCGACCACCGCGATCTTCGGCCCCTCGCCGAACGGATCGGCGAAGATCAGCATCACGATCGGGAAGATCGCGATCTTCGGCAGCACGTAGATCGCCGACAGCGTGGTATCGAGCATCAGCCGCACCGTGCGGTTGATCCCCATGACGACGCCGAGCAGGATGCCCGGGATCGCGCCGATGACGAAGCCGGCGCCGACGCGGCCCAGCGTCACCCAGACATGGCTCTCCGCGAACAACTTCCAGACCCCGGTCCAGCCTTCGGCCTCGAAGCGCGACGGGATGAGCCAGGGCCGGCCGAGCAGGCTGGTCTCCGAGAAACGGTCATAATTCACGGTGACGTCCCACAGCGCCTGCGCGATCCGGGTCGGCTGTGGAAACCACAGCGGATTGAGGATGCCGGCGTCGACGATGAGCTGCCAGGCCACGAGCGCGAGCAAGGGAAAACCGAAGGCCAGCGAGCGCTCGTAAAGCCTGCGATATGCCAGCGGCACACCGCGGCCGATCCGCTCGGCGGTGAGCACGATCAGGACGAAATTGCCGGCGAGCGCCAGCCACCACAGCAGACGCCACAGACCGGCAAGAGAAAGCGCGCCATTCCAGACCAGGAACGCGGCGGCGAAGCCGAGCAGCACGACCGGCATGCCTCGCGTGGCCTTTCCTGCAACGGGGGCGCGCGCGGCGATGCTGCTCATGCCTGCATCTCCATCGCTCGCGTCACCTCTTTGCCGAGCTGATGCCAGATCGCGCCGCGCAGCTCGGCGAACTCCGGGGTGTTCAGCGTCTCGACGGTACGCGGCCGCTTGATGCCGATCTCGAAGGTCGAGAGCAGCCGGCCCGGATGTGCCGTCATCAGGATCACCCGGTCGCCGAGCAAGATCGCCTCGTCGAGGCTGTGGGTGATATAGACGACGGTCTTGCGCGTTTCTTCCCAAATGCGCAGCAGCTCGTCCTGCAGCACGATGCGGGTCTGCGCATCGAGCGCGCCGAGCGGCTCGTCCATCAGCAGCACTTCCGGATCATTGGCGAGCGCGCGCACGATGCTGACGCGCTGCTTCATGCCGCCGGAAATCTGGTACGGATAATAATGTGCGAACTTGCGCAGGCCGACGCGCTCCAGCCAGGACTCCGCGGTGGCCAGCCGCTCGGCCTTGCCGATGCCGCGCATCTGCAGGCCGAAGGCGACATTCTCGATCACGGTTTTCCACGGAAACACCGCGTATTCCTGGAACACCACGCTGTTGAGCGGTTTGTTCGGATCGCTGCCGGGCCGGATCAGGATCGAGCCGGCGCTGTGGGTGTCGAGGCCCGCGAGCATGCGCAGGTAGGTAGATTTGCCGCAGCCGGACGGGCCGACGATGCAGACAAACTCGCCGTCCGCGACGTCGAGGCTGAAATCCTCGATCGCCGTCACCGGACCCGCTGCGCTCTCGTAGATCTTGAAGACGTTGCGGGTCTCGATCTTGTGCGGCGCGCCGGCCGCGTCGGCCCGCGCCATCACGGTCCGGCTTTGCCGAGCGCAGCCAGCGCCTCGTTAACGAATGTCTCGTCCACCACCTTGGCGAGGTCGATCGGCTTGTCGTAGTCGGTGCGGCCGTTCTCACGATGCACGCGCTCGACGTCGGCAAGGCCTTTGACCGGGATCTGCATGTTCGGATCGTAGACTGCGGGCTGCGTCGCCTTCAGCGCCTCGGCGGTCGAAGCCGTGTACTTCTGATAGGCGTCGAGGTTTTCCTTCGACAGGTAGTTGTCGCCCTGCATGAGCCGCGCGGCCTCGGTCAGCGCGACGACGAAGCGCGCAGCCGCCTCCGGGCGTTCCTTGATGAACTTGCCGGAGCCGACGAAGGCGACCGTCATCAGGCCGGGCGTCAGATCGGTCGCCAGCACGGTCGCGGCGCCGGACTTGATCGCCTGCTCCGAGAACGGAGGGCCGGCGAGCGCCGCATCGACAGAACCGGCGGCGAGAGCCGCGGGAATGTCCGGATTGCCGATGTTCATCAGGTCGACATCGCGGATGGTGAGATGAGCGCGCTCCAGCGCCTTGGCGACGAGGTATTCGCCGCCGCTGCCAGGCCCGCCGGCCGCGGCGACCTTTTTACCCTTGAGATCGGCCCGCGTCTTGACGCCGGCCTCGGCCGCCTTCTTGCTCAACAGCAGATTGGTCGGGCTGTCCTTCATCGGCTCGAGCCCGCCCGGCGCGATGACGCGGATGTCGAGACCGCGGTTCCAGCTGTTCCACAGCGAGGTGACGATGGCGATGCCGCCGACGTCGACGCTGCCCTGGGTGAGAAAGGCGATCGCCTCGGTGCCGGACTTCACCTTCTCCAGCGTGACGTCGAGGCCGTATTTCTTGAACAGGCCGCGGTCGGCCGCGACATAGGCGGTCGCGAATTTCATGATCGGCACATAGGCCATCTTGATCTTCTGCGGCGGATCGAGCGGCGCCGGCGGCGCGGCGAGCGCGGGTCCGGCCAGCAACACGGCCAATACCGGCGCGAACGACGCGCGGAGAACCCGCGCGATGGAAGCAAACATCCTGTCCTCCCCTGCTTTTGGGCTTTCTGACCGGCGTTCTATCGCAGGTCCCGCCCGCGCAGCAACGTTCAATGTCGTCTGATCGGCAGCCCGGCGCCGAGACCCGCCGTCAGACCGGCAGGTCCGGCAAGTCCGGCAGCATATTTCCCTTCGCCAGTTCGTCGGCAAAGGCGTGATGAATGTCGCGATGGATCGCTTCATCTTCGCGCATCGCCGTCAGCATGTCGCTGATCTTGGCGCCCGGCTTGAGATTCCAATAGTCGACCGCGTAGTCCGGGGCGTCGTTGTCCGGCTGCGCCCCCGAAGCCAGAAGGTCCAGATAGCGCGAGTAGCCCTGCACGGCCCGCTCGGACATGTATCCTGCCAGGCGGTGCGCGGTGCGGGGAGTGATCAGGTACAAAAGAAAATACGAGTTGTAGAATACGCCCTGCGCCAGCACGATCAGCAGGCGCTCCCAGCCGTTCGGCTTCGCGATCGCGACAAACGACATGAGATGCGCGCGCTGGTTCTCGGCCTCGATCATGAACGTCCGAATCCAGCCGCGGTCGTCGATCATCCGCCGCAGACACCGCAGATGCAGCATCGTCGCGGCGACCATCGCCGGCACCGCCGCCACCGTTTCCAGGACGATGACACGATCGCCGTAGCGGCGACCGAATACGACAGCGGCAATGCGCGAAATGAACGAAATCGCACCGTGGGCAAACCGATCGGCCACGGTCGCGGGACTATGGTGCCTCACCAGATCGGTCTTGTTGACATTCAGCATAGCTGGCCGTGCTTTTCCGCTCGCGTCAGATATCTCATGTTAGTGTGCGCAGGGCCGCAACGCCATGAACATTAATGCTATCCGGCGCAATGTGCGCAAAGCAATATGGAACGCCAAGCGGAATTCGATCTTCAGGTGCTGTCGCGAGCGGACCTGTTTCGCGGCGTAGGCAGCGACGTCCTCGCCGAAGCGCGCGCCACATCGTTTCGCAAGCGACTGGCCGCCGGAGAGGTGCTGTTCCGGCAGGGCGATCCGGTCGGCGCGTTCTACGTCGTCGTCGTCGGCCGCCTGCGCGCCACCCAGACCACGCCTGACGGCCAGCAGATCATCATCCGCTATGTCGGGCCGGGCGAGTTTGTCGGCTATGTCGCGCTGTCCGGCGAGGCGCGGCATCCGGGCAGCGTCAATGCCGTCGACGACAGCCACCTGATGGGCTGGACCGTGCCTGCCATCAGGGCCCTGATGGCGAAGCATTCAGCGATCGCGATGAACGCGCTTTCGGTGATCGGCACGCGCTACCATGAAATGCAGGTCCGGTTGCGGGAAATAGCGACCGAAAAGGTCGAGCAGCGCATCGCGCATGCGATCCTGCGGCTCGGCAAGCAGGCGGGCCGCTCGACATCCCGCGGCATCGAGATCGCCATCCCGCTGTCGCGGCAGGACCTCGCGGAGATGACAGGAACGACCCTGCATACGGTCAGCCGCATCCTGAGCGCCTGGGAAACCGCCGGCCTCGTCGATACCGGCCGCCGGCGCGTCCTTATCCGCAATCCCGACGCGCTGGAGACGATTGCCGCCGCCGGGCCCGTCTAGGTTTTCCGGCTCGGCCACCAGGCAAGCGCGATTCCTTCTGTTCGCGAACTGCCGTCACGAACCAGCCGAAAGCCGAGATTGGCGGGAGGCACTCCGACCGCGCAGCCGCCGGCGCGCGCGTCGCGAATGAAATTCGTGACATAGGTCCGATGCTGGCCTTCTACGACACGAACGCCGCAATTCTCGACCGGCTCGCCGCGGCTCGCGCCCTGCGCATCGATCTTCCGGCGAGTGAAGCAGGTATCGGTCCACTCCCACACGTTGCCGGCCAGGTCGAACAAGCCGCGTGAATTTGAGCCGAATGAGCCTGTCGGCCGGACCGTACGGTCAAACGCCTGCTCGCTCGAGGATTCCCGATCGAATTTCGCAATCCAGCGCGCACTGAAATCGGCGTCGTTTCCTGCCGGGACCGCATCATCGCGAAAGCGTTCTGCGGCGAAGAAGGCCCATTCCTCGTCCGTCGGCAAACGCCAGGCCTGACCGCTCTTGCGCGAGAGCCAGCGGGCATAGGCGCTGGCGTCTTCCCAACTGACGCCAACCACCGGTCGGTCGGGCTGAGCGTCGGACGCGCGATCAAGCGCGCGGCAGCCGCTGTCCTTCACGCATCGCGCATAATCTGCCGCCGTAACCTGCGCCTTCATCACGACGAGATCCTTGTCGCGCTGCTTGGTCACGAGCGGCGCGTCGACGGGCGCGCCGTCGCGGGTGAATTCCCCGGCCATCCGGTAGGAGAACGCGCCGGCCGGCACCGTGACGGCGAAATCATCCGTCGCACGGTCGTCCTTCACCGGGGCGGCCGCGATCGCGAGCGGCAGCGCGGCGAAGACGCAGAGCTTGGCGATCAGCTTGCCGTGAAGGAGAGACAACATCGGTAACCCCCGTGGGCGCGGCGGGCAGCCCGCCGCGCCCTTTGCGACGTCAGTGCACGTGAGTGGTGGAAGCCGCCTGCCCGAGCTTGTCGCCCGCACCAATCGGCTCCGGCGGGCGGACCTGCTTCATCAGGTCGTCGTTCCACTTGCCGTCGACCTTGAAGTGCGCCGTCGCACCCAGCTCGACCGCCTCGATCAGGTTATGGGTGACGTAGGCATAAATGCCCGGCTCCCTGAAGGTGTAGAGCGCCGCGCCGGCGGAGCCGCCACGCACGAACCAGGTCTCAAGGTCCCGCTCCGGAGGATTCGCGAACTTCCCGGTTTCCCACACGTAGTCACCATGACCGCCGATCAGGTGCGGACGGCTGTCCCGGTTCGCCTGCGAGTGCACGATGAGCACCCGCTCACCGACCTTGGCCTGCAACGCATTCTTGCCGGTCAACGCGCCGACGCGGCCGTTGAACACCACATGGCTCGGGATCAGCTTGCGCATCACCTCGACGGTGTCGGGATAGGATTCGCCGGCGGACTCATAGTGCTTGAACTTGCCGTCGGCATCGCGCGGAACATAGAAATCGTTCTCGCCGATGTAATAGGCCCGGTCGTAGCGCAGCGGATTGCCGGCCCCGTCCTTCAATCCGTCGCGCGGCAGAACCATGACCGCGCCGCTCATGCCGGACACGACGTGCCAGGGGATCATCGGGCCGCCGGGCGCGCAGTGATACACGAAGACGCCGGCCCGCGTCGCCTTCCAGCGCAGCGTAACCTGCTCGCCGGGATTAATGAGCGTCAGCTCGGCGCCGCCGAGCGCACCCGTGGCGGAATGGAAGTCGATGTTGTGCGCCATCGTGTTGGTCGCCGGATTGACCAGCGTCAGCTCGACATAGTCGTTCTCGTGCACCACCATCATCGGTCCCGGGATCGAGCCGTTGAACGTCATCGCATGGATCTTGGTGCCGTCCTCGTCGATGGCGATCTCCTTTTCCTGGATATCCATCTTGAATTGCACGACGCGAGGCGGCTGCTTGGTGGCCTGCTCGTGCGGATGGATCATGGGTGGCGCAACGAGATCGACCTTGACGCGAGCCAGTCCGGCCAAGTCTTCGGCCAGCGCCGGCGTGGCGATGGCGAGTGTCGAAAGAGCAGCGAAGAGCAGAAGATTGCGGCGGTCCAGCATGTGCGCCTCCATTGATGTCAACGTCGTATCCAGCGGCACCCTTTCTCACGCGGCGACTGCGATCTTTGCGGAGCAGCAAATTGGGTGACGGTTGTCGCCGATCTTCCGGAAAGCCCCGGAAATAGGCCGGATAAATCGCGCCCGAATTTGCGCCAGCGCAACAAGCGGGAAGCCCGACCGGCCTAATGAAATCAGCAAAACGGTGCCAATTCAGGAGATCGAAGAGATGCGTAAATCTATCGTCCTTGCCGGAGTCGCCGCGCTGCTGATGTGCAGCACAGCCGGCGCCGCCGACATTGAAGTGAAGCTGCTGAACAAAGGCACCGAAGGCTTCATGGTGTTCGAGCCGTCGTTCGTGAAGGCCAATCCCGGCGATACCATCAAGTTTGTCTCGACAGACAAGGGCCACAATGTCGAAACCATCCCGGGCATGCTGCCGGACGGCGCCGCTCCGATCACCGGCAAGATGAGTCAGGACGTGTCGGTCACGCTGGACAAGCCCGGCATCTACGGCGTGCGGTGTACGCCGCACTACGCGATGGGCATGGTGGCGATGATCGTGGTCGGCACTCCCGCGAATCAGGACCGCGCCAAGGCGGTCAATCACCCCGGCAAGGCGAAACAGGTGTTCGGCACGTTGTTCGGGCGCCTGACAGCGCAGGCCGCATCGAATTAGTCCGATCACATAGGGAGGCTTGCAATGACTCCGATGAGCGAAATGATTACCACCTGGATAGGCCGCCAGCGCCGCAGGTTCGCGGCCGAGCGGGAGCTTGATGCCATCGGCCCGGCCGAAGTTTCCTTTATCGCAAGAGACCTCGGCATCACTTCACCGCAGCTTCGCCTGCTGGTGCGTCACTGGCCCGACGTGCCCGAGCTGCTGAAAGGCATGCTCAGGGCGCTCGACATCGACCTGCGGCAAGTTGAAGTCGCTAATCCGCCGTTTGCACGGGACATGGAGACGCTCTGTTCCATTTGCAGCAGCAAGAAGCGATGCAGGGCCGAGCTCAAGGCGGGCACGGCAGCGAGGACATTCCGCGAGTTCTGCCCGAACTCGTCGAATCTGGAAGCGCTCATGGACGTCCGCACGTCACTGGCTAATTGACGCCGGTGACCTCTGAGGCGATCACGCGGCGTCTTACCGCCTCGCGGTGGAAGATATAAAGGCCGCACAGCACGATGATCACGGCGCCGAACACGGCGTAGCCGTCGGGCACCTCGCCGAATACGACGTATCCGGCGAGCCCGCCCCAGACCAGCAGCGCATAGCGGAACGAAGCCACCACGGACAGCGGCGCGGTGCGACAGGCGTGCACCAGAAGAAATGTGCCGATCACCCAGGACACCGCCTGAATCAGAATCAAGCCGACCTCCTGCCGATTCATCGCGGGCCACGGCTCGCTGATGCCGAACAGGAACATGCCGATGGCGGTGAAGGCCGCCGACAGGAATGTGACTTCGAGCGTCGATACGACGGGATCGATCTTGCGCGTGATGGTTTCGCGGCCGGCCGCCCCGAATGCGGCGAGGATGCCGACGAGGGCCCAATGATTGAAATTGTTCGGGTCCGGCTTGACGATGAACAACACGCCGGTGAAGCCGAGGCCGATCGCCAGCCAGCGCCGCCATCCGACCGTTTCCTTGAACAGGAGCACGGTCATGATCGTCATCAGGAAGGGCGACATCTGCAGAACGGCGTAGAGCTCCGCGAGCGTCATGTGCACGATCGCGGTGGTGAAGGACAGAATGTTGATGCAATCGAATAAACAGCGCAGCAGCACCGGCACCGAGAAGAACGCGGGCGTGAAAAACCGCGGCCGCATCCACAGCAGCACGAGGCCGAGCGCAACAGCGATGACGAGGCTTCGCCAGAAGATCAGCTCGCTCGGCGGAAAGGTGCGGCCGAGCAGCTTGAGCACGACATCGCAGACCACGTAAACGGCCATGCTGGCGACGACCGCGTAGATCGCCCGACGCGACGAATGGTCCTGCACTGGGGTCCCGGCTACGATTCGGAAGGTGCGACGGTATATCCTGCTCCGCGCCGGATGCCACGCGGAACAGCTATGCGCCCGCTATACTAGGATCGGCCGCGGAAGCGGTGGCGGTCCCGACAGGAGTCGAACCTGTGACCTTCGGTTTAGGAAACCGCTGCTCTATCCAGCTGAGCTACGGGACCGCATGAGCGCGTGGCGGCGATCTAGCATATTTGGCCTCGTCCATGTTGCTCTGCTTGCATCGGCAGGCGGCACACTGCGTGCCGCCGAGCCGGCGCCGGCCTGTGGCGGCGGGCCGGCGGAGGACGTCACGGTCGCCGCGGTAATCGACGGCCGCACC
This sequence comes from uncultured Undibacter sp., assembly GCA_964576085.1. Classification (GTDB taxonomy): domain Bacteria; phylum Pseudomonadota; class Alphaproteobacteria; order Rhizobiales; family Xanthobacteraceae; genus Pseudolabrys. The sequence goes on from CAZNTY010000467.1 coordinate 14,459, forward strand.
TTCACGACGACGGACCGCCGCGAGGTGCGCCTCGCCGGCATCGAGGCGCCCGGCCCGACGGCGGCGCTCGACGGGTTGATCGCCGGAACCACCGTGACCCTCAGGCGGCCCGCCCAGGGCGAAGACCGCTACGGCCGCATCGTTGCGTATGTCTATAGGAAAGACGCGCTGATCCAGGCCGAATTGCTGCGCGCCGGGGCCGCCTATGTGTCGGCGCGTCCGGGAACAAGGCCCTGCGCCAGCACGCTTTTTGCCGCCGAGCAGGCAGCGCGCCGCCCGCCGCGGGGGCTTTGGGCCGACCCGGACCTGCGGCCGAAATCCGCCGCAAATCCGGACCAGATTGAGCGCCAGAAGGGCCGTTTCGCGCTGATCGAAGGCAAGGTCTTGAGCGTGCGGGATCGCGGGGCGACGATTTACCTCAACTTTGGAAGGGTCTATACGCGCGATTTCAGCGTGGCGATCCCGCGCCGACTGGCCACGCGCCTCGCCGTCGCGCCTAAAGAGCTGCAGGACAAGCGGATTCTGGTGCGCGGCATTGTCGAGCAGCGAACCGGCCCGCTGATCGAGGCGACCAGACCTGAACAGATCGAGTTGATCGAGTGACTAAAAGACCCGCTTCATTGCCGCGATGCCTGCGGGCGGCGCCGCTCCTTGCGCTGCTCGGCGTCCTGCTCGCCGCCTGCGCGGCAACGCCCGAACGCGTTTCGGTCGCGCTGCCCGCGCCGCCGCCGCAGACCGAGACGACGACCCCCGCGCAGCGTGAGCACGCCCGCATCGTCGCCTCCTATGGCGGCGTCTATGACGATCCCAAGCTCGAGGCGATGGTTTCGGAGACGGTCGACCGCTTGGTGAAGGCGTCCGAGCGGCCGGACCTCCGCTACAAGGTCGTCATTCTCAACTCGTCGGCGATCAACGCCTTCGCATTGCCGAACGGCCAGCTTTACGTGACGCGCGGCCTGCTCGCGCTCGCCAACGATCGCTCCGAGCTGGCCTCGGTGCTGGCGCACGAGATGTCGCACGTGATCGCGCGGCACGCGCAGATCCGCGAGCAGCAGGCGCGGCAGACCGCGATGATCGCGACCATCGCCAACGACGTGCTGAAGGACCCCGAGGTCGGCGCGCTGGCGCTGGCGAAGTCGAAGCTCACCCTGGCCTCGTTCTCGCGCGCGCAGGAATTCGAGGCCGACGGGCTCGGCATCGGCATCGCCGCGCGCGCCGGCTTCGATCCTTATGGCGCGGTGCGCTTCCTCGGCGACATGCAGCGCTTCGCCGAGCTCAAGTCGCCGGGCGGCGAGACCGATCCGCGCGCCAGCGATTTCCTGGCGACGCACCCGGCGACGCCGGAGCGGGTGCAGAACGCGCAGGCCAACGCACGGCAGTTCGGCACGCCGGGCACCGGCGCGCGCGAGCGTGCCGACTACCTCGCCCGCATCGACGGCATGATCTACGGCGAGGATCCGAGCGAAGGCTTCGTGCGCGGCCGCCGCTTCCTGCACTCCAAGCTCGGCTTCACCTTCCTCGCGCCGCCCGGCTTCACGCTCGACAACACCGCGCAGGCGGTGCTCGGCATCAAGGAAGGCGGCGACGAGGCGCTGCGCTTCGACGTCGTGCAGGTGCCGGCGCGGCAGACGCTGCCGGACTATCTCACCTCCGGCTGGATGGAGAACGTCGATCGGAAATCGATCCAGCAGTTCACCGTCAACGGCTTCCCGGCGGCGGGCGCGACCGCCAAGGGCAGCGAGTGGTCGTTCAGGCTCTACGCGGTGCGCTTCGGCTCCGACGTCTATCGCTTCATCTTCGCCGCCAAACATCCGTCGCGCGCGAGCGACCGCGCGTTCCGCGACACGCTCAACAGCTTCCGCCGCATGACCCTGCAGGAGGCGCAGAACACCAGGCCGTTGCGGATCAAGGTGGTCACCGTCGGACCGACCGACACCATCGACAGCCTGGAGCGGCGCATGGCGGTCGGCGACAAGAAGCGCGAGCGCTTCCTGGTCCTCAACGGCCTCAACGCCGGCGAGCAACTCGCGATCGGCAGCCAGGTGAAGATCGTGGTGGAGTGAAGGAACGGCACCGGCGCCACGCTTGTGCTATGCTGTCG
>CAZNTY010000468.1:0-3821 GCA_964576085.1 uncultured Undibacter sp.
CGAGCACGTGCGCCTTCAATTCGACGACCGCCTGCATCGGGTTCGGCTTGCCCGGTGTCGGGTTGACGCCGTAGAGGGCAGCGCCCGGCCGCACCATGTCGCAATGCGCCGGATTGCCGAGGAAGATGCCGGAAGACGCGGCGATCGAGGCGGGGATGCCGCGATAGAGGAGCCGCACCTCGCGGAACAGCTTGATCTGCTTTTCGTTCAGCGGATGATCCGGCAATTCTGCGCAGGCGAGATGGCTCATCAGCAGCGTGATGCCGTGGTTTTCCGACCGGATGCGGGTCGCCAGCGCGGCCGCTTCGTCGGGCGAAATGCCAAGCCGGTTCATGCCGGTATCGACGTGGAGCGCCGCGCCGCCGCGCCAGTCGTTTGTCGAAACGAAGGCGTCCCATTCGGCGAGCTCGACCATGCTGCCGATCACCGGCCGCACGTGCAGCTCGGCGTAGGTGGACGCGGCGCCCGGCATCAGGCCGTTGAGCACGTAGACGGTGGGCTCGGACGCGACCGCGCGTACCCGCCGCGCTTCACTGAGGTCGGCGACGAACAGCGTCCTGCAGCCGGCCTTGGCCAGCATGGTCGCGACCGGCTCGATGCCGCAGCCGTAGCCGTCGGCCTTGATGACCGCGGCGCATTCGGCCGGCATGGCGCGGCGCGCCAGCGCCTTCCAATTGGCTTCGAGCGCGGCGAGGTCGATCGTCAGCGTGCCGCCGGCCTCGGCGGCGGGCGGGCCGGCCGTGGTGAGTTTTTCGAGCACCGGCTCGGCCGGTGCAAGGGATTCGGTGGCGGACATGATTTCGTCTTAGCCCGACGGCGAAAGCCGGTCCAATAGCCCTGAACGTCATCGCCCGCTTTCGCGGGGACGGCGGAAAAGATCAGCCAATACGGTCGGGCAGGCGCTCGTTCTTGGCCAGCGAGGAGAACTTGGTGATCGCGCCGTCGAACTGCAGCTCGACCGTGCCGGTCGGGCCATGGCGCTGCTTGCCGATGATGACCTCGGCCTTGCCGTGCACCTTGTCGCTTTCGGCGAGCCACTCGGCGAACTTCTCGCGGTTTGACTCCAAAGGCTTGCGCATCAGGTGATAGTACTCCTCCCGATAGACGAACATCACCACGTCGGCGTCCTGCTCGATCGAGCCCGACTCACGAAGGTCGGCAAGCTGCGGCCGCTTGTCGTCCCGACTTTCGACCTGGCGCGACAACTGCGACAGTGCCAGGATCGGCACGTTGAGCTCCTTCGCCAGCGCCTTGAGCTTGGTGGTGATCTCGGTGATCTCCTGCACCCGGTTCTCCGACGAGCGCTTGGTCGAACCCTGCAGCAGTTGCAGGTAGTCGATCACCAGGAGATCGAGGCCGCGCTGGCGCTTGAGGCGCCGCGCGCGCGCGGCAAGCTGGGCGACCGACAGGCCGCCGGTCTCGTCGAGATAGAACGGCAGGTTCTGCAGTTCGATGGCGTGGTCCTTGATGACCTCGAAATCAGCTTCGGAGATGCCGCCGCGCCGGATCTGGTTCGACGGAATACCGGTCTGCTCGGAAATGATGCGGGTGGCGAGCTGTTCGGCCGACATTTCCAGCGAGAAGAAGCCGACGATGCCACCATTGACGGTTTCCATATGCCCGTCAGGACGGGTCGAGCCTATATAGGCTTTGGCGATATTGTAGGCGATGTTGGTTGCAAGCGCGCTCTTGCCCATGCCGGGACGGCCGGCGAGGATGATGAGATCGGAAGGCTGCAAGCCGCCCATCATGCGGTCGAGATCGTCGAGCCCGGTGGCAAGGCCGGACAGCTTGCCGTCGCGCTGATAGGCATGCGCCGCCATGTCGACGGCGGTGGTGAGCGCGGCCGCGAAGCGCTGGAAGCCGCCGTCATAGCGGCCGGTCTCGGCCAGTTCGTAAAGCCGCCGCTCGGATTCCTCGATCTGGTGGCGCGGCGAGAAATCGACCGGCGCGTCATAGGCGAGATTGACCATGTCCTCGCCGACCACGATCAACTGCCGGCGGATGTAGAGGTCATAGATGGTGCGGCCGTAATCCTCGGCATTGATGATGGTCGTAGCCTCGGCGGCGAGCCGGGCAAGGTATTGGCTCACCGTGATGCCGCCGAGGTCGGCATTCGCATCAAGGAAAGTCTTGAGGGTGATCGGTGTCGCGGTCTTGCCGGCGCGGATCAGATCGCGAGCGATCTCGAAGACTTTCTGGTGGATCGGCTCGAACAGATGCCGCGGCTCGAGGAAGTCCGAAACCCGATAAAAAGCCTCGTTGTTAACCAGGATGGCGCCAAGCAGCGCCTGCTCCGCCTCGATATTATGCGGGGCAGACCGGAAGGTTACAGCAGTTTCTTCGACCTGCTTGCGAAGCGCCGAATCAGCGGGGGCCATGGTCCAGGCTTTTAGAAAAACGTGTCAGAAATTGGCTTACCACGCTCGGTTAACAGCGCGTTACGCGGGGAGCACCTTGCCCCACAATTCACACGAGTTCACACGCACTAAACTTTGGTGCGAAAGTGAGGAAGGGGCTTGACCTGCTACTCGCCGGCGAGCCGTAGCGGCGGGTGGCTCTGACCTTCGGCGCCCCGTAGCCGGCTCTCCTCGCGGCCGATGTAGTCGCGGGTTATCGGAACCACGCCTTGGCGCTTGGTGAGCTGGTACTGCATCACCATCATGTTCTGCTCGCGGAACGCCATTTCGGAGGAGGCGAGGTAGAACTCCCACATGCGCACGAAGCGCTGGTCATAGATGCGCTCGACCTCGTCGCGGTGGGCGAGGAAACGTTCGCGCCATGCCTTCAGTGTTTCGGCGTAGTGCAGCCGCAGGATTTCAAGGTCGCAAATCAGCAGGCCGGACCGCTGGATTGCATCCATCACTTCCGATACCGCCGGGATGTAGCCGCCTGGGAAGATGTATTTGGCGATCCATGGATTGGTGACGCCCGGGCCTTCGGAGCGGCCGATCGAGTGCAGCACCATCACGCCGTCGTCTTTGAGCATCTCGGCGCATTTGCGGAAGAACGTATTGTAGTGTCCGACGCCGACATGCTCGAACATGCCGACCGAGACGATGCGGTCGAACCGCTCGCCGATGTCGCGGTAGTCCTGGAGGCGGAACTGTACCTTGCCACCGAGGTTCTTTTCCGCGGCGCGCGAGGTTGCGATGCCAAGCTGCTCCTGCGACAGCGTCACGCCTGTCACCGAGACGCCGGTGAGCTCGGCGAGATAAAGCGCGAGGCCGCCCCAGCCGCAGCCGATATCCAGCACGCGCTGGCCCGGCTGCAACAGGAGCTTCGCCGCCAGATGACGTTTCTTGGCGAGTTGCGCATCATCGAGCGACTGGTCGGGTGTCTCGAAATAGGCGCAGCTGTACTGCCGGTCGGCGTCGAGGAAGAGCGAATAAAGGCGACCGTCGAGATCGTAATGGTGCGCGACGTTCTTGCGCGACCGCTGGCGCGGATTGAACTGCTGCAACCGTCGACGGATAAAGCGCAGCAGCCATTGCGGCCGGCTCCAGTGCGGCGCCTCGACCGGCTGGCCGAGCACAAGCGCCAGCACGTCGGCGATGGTGCCCTGTTCGACGATCAGCGAGCCGTCCATGTAGGCCTCGCCGAACTTGAGCTCCGGATCGCGCAGGATCGCCCATTCGGTGGCGCGGTCGGCGAAGCGGATCGCGACCGGTTTGCCGGTGCCATCGCCAAATGTGAAGGTGGTGCCGCGTGAGGTGGTCAGGCGGAGATTGCCGCGGCGGATGTACTGACCCAACAGAAACTGAAGCAACCGGTCCATCGGCCGCCTCCATGCCCTTGCAATACGGTCTGGCCTGAACCCT
>CAZNTY010000469.1:0-5222 GCA_964576085.1 uncultured Undibacter sp.
AGTCAATCGGCCGGTGACGGCATAATCGTTACCGAGGCTGAAACCGAATTGGTCGTCGTCGGCGCCGAACCAACCGAGCGAGAATGTGCCTTTTAAATCCTCGCGCACATTGATCATTTCGATACCGGGCGAATAGCCACCGTTGAACGGACCGAATACGAAATCTTGCAGATAGGAACGTTCCATGAAGGGTAATTGTGAGTCGGTCATCATGTGTTCGAAGCCCATCGGCTCTTTGATATTACCGAATCGCAAGTTGTCGATGTACGGAATCTGTCCCCAGTTGATGTACAACTCGTCGAAGGCCGGGCTCGTTGTGGCCGGCGATTGGACGTTTGGATTGCCGGCGGGCGTAACGGCGTTCGCGAAGTCGACCTGGAAGAAATAATCGAAAACTTCGTACATGGTGCCGTCCATGCGGAGACGCAAGCGGCGAATATCCAAGGAATCGGGCTGCGGACCAATGCCGACGCGCAGGTGCTCGACCGTTCGAACAAGGCGATCGAAGGGCTGTATGCGTGCGGCAATGACATGAGCTCGATCATGGGCGGCCTCTATCCGGGGCCGGGCATTACGCTGGGGCCCGGCATTGTGTTTGCTTACCGCGCGGTCAGGCACATCGCGAGCGGCGCGACCATGCCGCAGCGGCTGTCCGCGTAGCAGGCGGCAGGGAAGGGCGCCGGCTCAGACCTTGACGGTTTCGTACGTGGAGGGGACGAACAGCTCGTCCAGCGAGACCAGCCGCTTCGAGAGTCCCTGGCCGTGATGATGCTTAAGGAAATACTCGATCGTCGCTTTGCTTTTTGCCACGCCGTAAGGCCAGTAGTCTTCACCCATCGTTCGCCGGGCGAACGCGAGCTGCTCCTCGACGAACGGCAGCATGGCCTTGGTCGCGGACGTGTCGTAGAGCTTGGCGAAGGCGGCATCTTTCGCCTGCTGGAATGCCTTGAGCACGGCCGACGGCAGCCATGGATTGGCCTCGACAATCGCCTTGCGGATACCGATGACATGCATGATCGGAAAAATTCCGGTGCGACGGAAGTTCTCCAGCGCCGCCGCTATCGGATCGTCGAACAGCCATCTGATATTGGGGTCATGCCCGAATATCGAAGGCGCGCGGGGGCCCATGAAGCCGTCGATGTCGCCTTGCCGGAGCATATCGTTCAGCGAGCGGCCTTCCGGCGCTGCTTCGAGGCGAAGCTCGGGCGGCAGCGTGACCGATATCTTCTCCGGCCGGCCAGGCTCCTCGAGCCCACCGCGGACCCAGATGATATCGGACGGTTTCACGCCGAAGTCATCCTCGAGGATCGCGCGCGCCCAGACGTTTGCGGTCAACTGGTATTCGGGCGTGCCGACGCGCCGTCCGATCAGATCCTTCGGCGAACGAATGCCGCGATCCCCCCGGATGCAGATGGAGGTATGGCGGAACGCCCGGGACACGAATGCGGGGATCGCGATGTAGGGACAGTCGCCGGTCGAGACCTTCAGGACGTAACTGCTGAGCGAAAGCTCGCAGATATCGAATTCCTGGTGCCGGAAGGCGCGAAAGAAGATCTCTTCCGGCGACAGCGTCATGTAGATCGGATCAACCCCATCGATCTGAATTGCTCCGTCTGTCAGGGGCCGGGTGCGGTCGTAATCGCCGACGGCCACCGCCAGAGTCAGTTTCTTCATCACGTTGACACTATTTCTTGCTTGTGAACAACATCACATCCTCGAACAAGCTAAGCCGCCCGGCGCGCCTAGTCAAATCCGGCTGATGTGTCTTGCCCTCGGATTGCCCACGTGACTCTCACAGCCTGCTCTCGGTGGGCAGAATGCGGACGTCGACGCATACGGTGCGGGAGCCGGCAGCGTGACAGGATAAGTTGGATTACGGACGGCAATCAGAACGCAACGAGGACATCGATCATGAGAACGATCCGCTGGGGCATGATCGGTTGCGGCGACGTGACCGAGGTCCGGAGTGGTCCCGGATTCTACAAGGCCAGGAATTCCACGCTCGTCGCAGTGATGCGGCGGAACGGCCCGCTCGCCCAAGACTATGCGAAGCGCCACAACGTCCCGCGCTGGCACGATAACGCCGACGCGATCATCAACGATCCGGACATCGACGCGGTCTATATCGCCACCCTGACCGATACGCACGCCGATTACACGCTTCGTTGCGCCGCCGCCGGCAAGGCCATCTATTGTGAGAAGCCGATGGCCATGACCTATGCGCAGTGCAACGAGATGATCGGCGCGGCGCGCTCGGCCAGGGTGCCGCTCTGGGTCGCGTTCTATCGCCGGGCCCTGCCGCGATTTCAGAAGCTGAAACAGCTGATCGACGAGAAGGCCATCGGCAACGTCCGGGTGGTGATGTCGAGGCAGTTCGCGCCGCTCGACGACAAATGGGCGACGATGCCGGCGACGGACGGACGACCGCCGTGGCGCACCGATCCGGCGCGCAGCGGTGGTGGCCTGTTTTTCGAGACAGCCTGCCATACCTTGGATTCGCTCGACTATCTGTTCGGGCCGATCGAGGAGGTGCGTGGCTTCGCCGCCAACAAGAGCGGCGCCTACAAGGCGGAGGATACGGTGACTGGTACCTACCGTTTCGCGTCGGGCGTCCAGGGCAGTGGCGCGTGGTGCTATGCCGCCGACCATGCCTATGAAATGAATGAAATCATCGGCGACAAGGGCCGGATCATCTATTCCACCACCAAGCCGCTACCGATCAGGCTGCATCGCGGCGATTCGGTCGAGGAGTTCAACGTCGAGGACCCGCCACACGTCCACCAGCCGCTGATCCAGTCGATCGTCGATGAAATGAACGGCGTTGGAAAATGCCCGAGTACGGGGGAATCCGCGGCGCGCACCGTGTGGGTGATGGACCGTTTGCTCGCCGAATTCTATCCGGGCCGCGACCGCGGCCGCATTCCCGGCGGTTAACGGCGGCCGTGACGGCGTTACCGGAGACCATCACGCCAGTTTCGGCACTGTTTCGGCGATCGAGGGCCTCGTCGAGAGCATTCTGAACCATGGCCGGATATGGGTCCTGCGTTCGACAAAGCCGTGCTCCGGAATCCGGAAGTCGATGTAGCCGACCGCGCAGGCGCAGGCGATGACGCCAATCGTGAATGTGCCGTCCAGGCCGGGGATGACCTCGTCCAGCCGCGCCAGCGCCGCATCTATCTTGGCCCCCTGCCAATCGATGACATCGGCGGACTGCTGCGCCTTGTCACGCGCAAGCTCGGTGCGGAACGCCAGCGCCGCTTCGATGACGCCATCACCAAGCGCCGCCAGCGTCAGAGCGGCCCACCGCTGTGGGCCCGATGCCGGAATCAGACGGCCACCGCCGAATTCGGTATCGAGATACTCGCAAATCACGTTGGAGTCGTAGAGCACGGTTCCGTCCTCGGTGACGAGCGCCGGAATCTTGCCCAACGGATTGACGGCGCGCAGCGCCGCGACGTCCTGGCGCGGATTGGTCCGAACCAGTTCGATGCGGTCGAGCAGGCCGAGTTCGTGCACGGCGATCATGACCTTGCGGACGAAAGGAGAGGTCGTGCTGTGGCTCAGTCGCATCGCGTCGATCCCATCTCAAGTTTTAATACACGAACTTGACCACATTCGTGAACTATGGGCAACGTGCGGCCGCAATATCTGGAGGTCCCATGCCACTGCTCGGTCAGGCCGTCATCGCCATCTGGAACGACATTACGCTGGAGGGCCGCGCCAATTTCAACGAATGGCACCCGCGCCAACACATGCCTGAGCGCGTCGGCATTCCGGGCTTCCGGCGCGGCCGCCGTTATATCGGGACCGACGCCAGGATCGAGTTCTTCACGTTCTACGAGGCCGACACGCTCGAGGTCCTGACCGGTCCTGATTACAAGGCGCGGCTCAATGCGCCGACGGAATGGTCGACCCGCTCGGTCGCCGATTTCAGGAACAACCTGCGCGGCGTCTGCCGCGTCGCCTTCACGGCCGGGCATGCCGACGGCGCGCATCTCGCGACGATCAGGTTCGACGTCAAGGATGGCGCCGATGATGCCCTGCGGAGCGCTTTGAGCGACAAGTTGCTGCCGCCGCTCGTCGCGCGGCCGGAGGTAGTCGGCGCTCACCTGTGCATCGTCGACAAGACCCTCAGCGGCACGAATACCAGCCTTCAGCGCACGCGGACGATCGGCGTGCCGAGTTGGATTGTCCTGATCGAAGGCGCTTCGGCCGCCGCGGTGCGCGCGGCGACCGATACGCTTCTCGCTGCCGACTTGCCCGGGCGCGGGGCGATGCCCGAGATCATCGACGAGATGTATCTCCTCGAATACGGGCTGACCAAGCAGCCCGGCGCCCGCTAGGCGTTACGCGCCGGGCCAGGGGTCCTTCTTGCCGCGTGCCTTGGCATAGGCCGCCATGTAGATGTGGAAACGATCCGCGGCGATCTTCGCGCGCTCGGGCAGGGGCATGCCGACTTCCTCCGGCCGCGGCACTTCGTACTCGATCTCGACGTCTGGCGGCAGCGCGTCGAGGAAGTCGTAGAGCGGCAGCTCGCCTTCGCCTGGCGGCAAACGCGCGGTGCGGGCCTCGCTCAGGAGGTCCTGGTCGGTCGGATTGTCGGTGCGTAGCTTGGCGTCGCAAAGCTGGACGAAAATGATCCGCTTCGGGTCGACTTTCTCGACGGCGGCGGGCGTCCCGCCGGACCGGTTGAGATGGAGCGGGTCGATCAGGAAGCCGGCGTTGGATTGCCCGGACTGTTTCACCAGTTCATTGGCCGCTTCGATGGTCTTCACCTGCGTGTAGCGCATGAACTCGACTGCGATGCGGATACCCGACTTGGCGGCATATTCGCAATAGCGCGAGAACAGCTCAAGAGTCTTGCCTTCCGGCGGGATGTAGCAATTCGCGACGATGATCTTCGAGCCGAGCTCGGCGGTCGTATCGACGACGGACTGCATGTGCGACCACTCGACATCGGGATACATGTGGTAGCCGGAGATGTTGGACAGATGGATGCCGCTGTCGCTGACGCGCTTGCGCAGCTCGCCGATCATCGCCTTGTTGCCGATCACCTGCGTGTAGGGGTCGGAAATCCGGCGGCCGGTGATGCGGATGCCGACCGATTTGAACCCGGCTTTGGCCGCTGCGGTGATCGTCTCGTCGGGCGGCGCGTTCAGTGTGAGATAGCCAAGCGTAAGATGTTGCATTCCAAACCTCTTTCGTTTCTGGGTCGCGGTAAC
>CAZNTY010000470.1:0-11302 GCA_964576085.1 uncultured Undibacter sp.
CGCAAGATCGCCGGCGCGCTCGCGGCGGGCTGCTCGATCATCATCAAGGCTTCGGAAGAAACCCCGGCCGGGTGCGTCGAGCTCGTCAAGTGCTTCGCCGATGCGGGCCTGCCGGCCGGCGTCATCAACATGGTGTTCGGCATGCCGGCCGAAGTCTCCGAATATCTCATTCCCTCCGACATCGTCCGCAAGGTGTCGTTCACCGGCTCGATCCCGGTCGGCAAGCATCTCGCTGGCCTCGCGGCCAAGGGCATGAAGCGCACCACGATGGAGCTCGGCGGCCATTCGCCGGTCGTGGTGTTCGCCGACGCCGACGCCGAGAAGGCGGCCGACACCATCGCGGCGTTCAAGTACCGCAACGCCGGGCAGGTCTGCATCTCGCCGACCCGCTTCTACGTGCAGGAGGATTCCTACAAGAAGTTCCTCAATCGCTTCACCGAATACGCCAAGGGCATCAAGCTCGGCGACGGGCTGGAGAAGGGCGTCACCATGGGCCCGCTCGCCAATGCGCGCCGGCTCGACGCGATGGAAGCGATCGTGCAGGATTCCAAGGCGCGCGGCGGCAAGGTCGTCACCGGCGGCTCGCGCCACGGCAACCAGGGCTATTTCTTCCAGCCGACCGTCATCACCGACCTGCCGGACGACAGCAAGCTGATGACGCAGGAGCCGTTCGGCCCGATCGCGCCGGTGGTGCCGTTCAAGACCTTCGACGAGGTGGTCGAGCGCGCCAACTCGCTGGAATACGGCTTGGCGTCCTACGTTTTCACGTCCTCGGCGGCGACCGCCAACGCCGTCGGCGACGCCATCCAGGCCGGCATGGTCGGCATCAACAGCGTCGCGGTGTCGACGCCGGAGACGCCGTTCGGCGGCGTCAAGGAGTCCGGCTACGGCTCCGAGGGCGGCTTAGAGGGCCTGGTGTCCTACCTGAACACGAAGTTAATCAGCCAGGCGTGATCGTCCAGAAGCTGTCATGCCCGGCCTTGTGCCGGGCATCCACGTCTTGGCGGCGAAGTAAGGCGTGGATGGCCGGGACAAGCCCGGCCATGACTAGTTGGAATTCATCGCCGCCTGGCACGCCGCCCAGATCTTCGCGGGTGTCGCCGGCATCTGCATGTGGTCGGCGGCGCCGTTCGGGATCGCGTTGGCGATCGCGTTCATCACCGCGGCGATCGCCGCGGTGGTGCCGGCCTCCCCGGTGCCCTTGACGCCGAGCGGGTTGGTGGTCGCCGGCACCGCATGAATGGCCTCGCGGAACTCCACCGGCATGTTGTGCGCGCGCGGCATCGCGTAATCCATCAGCGAGCCGGTGACGAGCTGGCCCGAGGCGTCATAGACCACTTCCTCGGTCATCGCCTGGCCGAAGCCGTTGGCGAGGCTGCCTTGCACCTGGCCCTCGACCACCAGCGGATTGAGCATGGTGCCGCAGTCGTCAACCGCGGTGTAGCGCGACAGCTCGAGCGCGCCGGTCTCGGGGTCGATCTCGACCTCCGCGATGTGCACGCCGTTCGGGAAGGTCAGCGGCGTGTCGGCCTTCTCCTTGGTGTCGAGCGTCTCGGCAAGCTGGCCCTGCTGCACCAGCTCGCGGGCGCGCGCCGCGGCCTCGAACAGCGAGACCTTGCGGTCGGTGCCGACCACCGAGAATTGTCCGTTCGCGTAGTGGATGTCGCCTTCCGACGCTTCCAGCATCGTGGCCGCGACTTTTCGGCCCTTGGCCAGCATCACGTCGACGGTGCGCAGCAGCGCGTGCGACACCGCCTGCGCCGAGCGCGAGCCGACCGAGGCGAAGCCCGGGATCTCCAGCGTCGAATCGCCGTGCTTGTGCGCGATCAGCGCGCGGTCGATGCCGAGCTTCTCCGCCAGCATGCGGCCGAACACGGTGGCGTGGGATTGCCCGGTCGGCTGCACGTTGAGCGCCATCACGAGCTTGTCGCCGCCGGGAAATTGCAGCAGCGTGCCTTCGGTCGGCAGCGCGCCGGCATGCTCGAGCATGCAGGAAATGCCGATGCCGCGCAGCTTCCTGCGCGTTGCCGCTTCGCGCTTGCGCTTGCTGAACGTGTCGTACTCCGACAGCGCCATCGCCTTGGCGACGGCGCCGGGAAAATCGCCGCTGTCGTAGGTCGTCGTGACGGCGGTCTTGTACGGCATCGCCGATTTCGGGATCAGGTTTTTCTTGCGCAGCTTTGCGGTGTCGATGCCGGTGACGCGCGCGGCTTCCTCGACGACGCGGTCGAGCGCGGAGTTGGCTTCCGGCCGGCCGGCGCCGCGATAAGGGCCGATCGGCGCGGTGTTGGTGAACACGCAGCGCGACTGGAAGTCGATCTTGCGGATGTCGTACATGCCGGGCAGGCAGCGCGCCGGGTTGTTGGTGTTGATGCCGATGCCGGCGGTCGAGACGTAGGCGCCGAGCCCGCACAGATGCCGCATGCGCAATGCCAGGAACTTGCCGTTGGCGTCGAGCGCCAGCTCGACATCGGTCCAGGCGTCGCGGCCCTGCGTGTCGGTCTGGAATGCCTCCGAGCGCGTCGACATCCATGCGACCGGCCGGCCGACTGTCTTCGCCGCGACCAGCAGCGCCGGATATTCCGGATAGACCGGCGTCTTCATGCCGAAGGCGCCGCCGACATCCTCGGTGGTGACGCGCAGCCTCGCCGGCTCGATGCCGAGCACCGGCGCGGTCTGGTTGCGCACCGTGCCGGCGCTCTGCGAGCAGACGCGCAGGTCGTAGCTGTCGGTTTTCGGGTCGTAGGCTGCATTGGCGCCGCGCGGCTCCATCGACATCACCATCAGCCGCTGGTGCAGCACGGTGACGCGCGCGACGTGCGGCGCGCTCCTGATGGTCTCGTCGACCTCGCGCTCGTTGTCCGCGCTCTCGACCATGCCGGGCCAGTCGATCGCCAGGTTGCCGGGCGCGTCGGGATGGATTTGCGGCGCGCCGGGCTTGACCGCCTCGCGCGCGTCCACGACGACCGGCAGCTCCTCGTAGTCGACGACGACGCGCTCTGCGGCATCCTGCGCCTCGCCGGGCGTCTCGGCGACGATGAGCGCGACCGCTTCACCGACATAGCAGACGCGCTCGGACGCGAGCACCGGGCGGAACGGCTGCACCAGCTCCTTGCCGCCGCGCCCGGGCATCGGCGGATGACGTCCGGCGCTCTTGAGGCCTGCCGCGGTCATGTCGGCGCCGGTGAGCACCGCGAGCACGCCCTTGGCCTTGGCGGCCTCCGCGGTGTCGATCGACAGGATTTTGGCGTGGGCATGCGGCGAGCGGACGAAGGCGGCAAAGGCCTGCTTCGGAAACCGGACGTCGTCGACGAAGCGGCCGGCGCCGCGCACCAGCGGGTCATCCTCGAGCCGCACTTCACGATTGCCGTGACGGATTTCGGTCTTGCTGTCCATGTCGCTCGCGCCTTCGTCCTTGCGCCTTCGGAAATCTATCCGTTTATAACGCAAAGTGTTCGGGTGGACAGGGCAGGCGCGCCCCTGGTTGCGCCGGCTTTCGCAGGGTCGAAATGTCGGGCCGCGATTAAAGCCGTGTCAGATGCCGAACACCTGCGCGGCAAATTGCGGATAGACCTCGGCGAGCTGTTGCGCGACCGGGCCGCGCAGCAGCGCCAACGTGTCTCGCGAGGGCGCAGGTGTCTCCGGAACATCGGAAGGGTGATCGAACACGAAGCCGGTGTTCTCGATCACCTCGTCGAGCGTGTGGCCGGGATGGACGCTGCGAAGCCGGAACCGTCGCCGCGCGCGATCGAAATCGAACAGGCAGCGGTTGGTGACGAGTGCGGTCGGGCCGCCGGTGCGATGGACATTGGGCGGGCTGCCGCCCGGCGCGCTGACGAAATCGACTTTCGGCACCAGCGTGCGGCGCGAGTGCTCGGTGCGGAACAGGATCACCTTGGGCACGACGTAATAGAGATAGGCCGAGCCGAACGAGCCGGGAAACCGCACTGTCGGATGCGCATAGTCGCCGATGCTGACCAGGTTGATGTTGCCTTCGCCGTCGATCTGGCCGCCGGACAGGAAGAACACGTCGATTCGGCCCTGTCCGGCGCAGTCGAACAGCTCGCGTGCGCCGTCGGTGAAGAAGTTGTGCCTGCGGCTCTGCAGCAGCGACACGTAGGGTCGCGCGCCGCCATTGCGCTCGCGCGCGAGCAGCGCGGCGGTCGCCGGGATCGGCGATGCGTTGCCGACCGCGACATGGCGGCTGTCGCCGATCAGCCCGGCGATCACGTCGGCGAGCAGCTCTTCGGGGCGGATGCCTTGCTTCTCTGTCATGGCCGGGCTTGTCCCGGCCATCCGCGCCTTGCTCCAAGAAAGAAGGCGCGGATGCCCGGCCTAAGGGTTATGCTTGGGCCGGCCGAAGGCCGGACCCGAGTGCCGGGCATGACGAAAGTGTTATGCCGCGTGTTTCGCATGAACATGACGGTCCAGATAATCAGCAAAGCCGTCCTCGGTCGCGGCCATGCGCGCGTATTCGGCGAGATGCGCGGCATCGAGCGCGTAATGGTCCGGCAGGCCGAGCGGCCATGCGCCGCGTTCGGCCACCGCGATGGTCTCGACATAGAAGCCGGGCAGCGTGCCGGCCGCCGTGATCGGGTCGTCGAGCAGGTTGGCGTCCTGCACCCTTTCCACGGTTGCAACCGTCAGCGCGGCGGCGTGCGCCATCGTCGCCAGCTCGCGCTGGCGTCCGATCCAGACATTGCCGGCGCGGTCGGCGAGCGGCGCATGGATCAGCGCGACGTCGGGTTTGATCGCCGGCAGCAGCACGATCGGGTCGTCATGACTGAACGGACTGTCGATCGTCTTCCAGTCGTCGCGATGCTTCAGGATGTCGGAGCCGATCAGGCCGCGCAGCGACATGAACGGCACGCCTTTCTCGGCGGCCTGCAAGGCGGCGTGCAGCGCGGGGCAGGTGGCATCCCTCATGCGGATCGATCCCGCCATGACGGCCGCGCAGAAGCGCGGCGCCGGACCGAACTCGCCGAGACTGACGGCGGATGTCTCCAGCGTCTCGACGCAGCCGGCGCCGATCAGCAGGTCGGCCTGCAGGCTCGAGGTTGGCAGCGCGACGAGGTGCAGGCGCCTGACGCCGCGGCGGATCAGCGCGCGCGTCGCCGCCATCGGCACGCCGGAAACCTCGCGCGGCACCACCAGCAGGCAGCCGTCGTTGATCGGCGCCAGCGCGTCCTCGATCGTGCTCGCAAATTTCGGCATGTCAAAATCGTCCGCCCATGGTGCCGCGGAATGGCCACTATATCGCATTTGGGAATTGCCGCGCTTGCAACGAACCCCGGATTCTGGTGGTTGGGCGCATGACGATGACTCTGCAGCAAAAGCTCGCCGCCGGCCGCTTCGTGATCACCGCAGAGGTGACGCCGCCGGTGACGTTTTCGCGCACCGAGCTGATCGACAAGGCGCTGCCGCTCAAGGGTCTTGCCGACGCTGTGAACGTCACCGACGGCGCCGGCGCGCGGCCGCACCTCGGCGCGGTTGCCTCGGCCGGCTTTCTCGTCGCGGAAGGGATCGAGCCGATCCTGCAGCTCACCTGCCGTGACCGCAACCGGCTCGCGCTGCAGAGCGACCTGATGAGCGCGGCGGCGAGCGGGGTCCGGAACATTCTCGCGCTGCGCGGCGACGATCCATCGGCCGGCGACCAGCCCGATGCCAAGCCGGTGTTCGATCTCGACGCCCGCGCGCTGCTGGAAACGGCGCGCAGGCTGCGCGATGCCGCCGAATTGCCGAGCGGCCGCAAGGTATCGGGAAAAGCTGAATTCTTCCTCGGGGCCGCCGACAGTCCGATCGATCCGCAGCCGGGCTGGGAGCCGAAGAGTCTCGCCGGCAAGGTCGCGGCCGGCGCGCAGTTCGCGCAGACGCAGTTCTGCATGGACGCCGGCGTGGTGCGCCGCTACATGGCGCGGCTTGCCGAACACGGCCTCGATACCAAGCTGTCGCTGATCGTCGGCGTCGCGCCGCTGCGCTCCGCGAAATCGGCGCGCTGGATGAAGGAAAAGCTGTTCGGCACCATCATGCCGGAAGCCCTGATCGAGCGCATGGAGCGGGCGTCCGATCCGGTCTTGGAGGGTATCCGCATCGCGGTCGACCTGATCGCGGAGATCGCGAAGGTGCCGCGGATCGGCGGCGTCCACATCATGGCCCCCAACAATGACGCCGCCGTGCCGACTGTCATTGCCGAAGCCCGGAAGCGTGTCGGCCCTATGGCGCTGGCCTAGAAATCCATCTCCAGGATATAGAGCCCGCCGGTATGGCGGTCGACCGTGTAGACGATGCCGCGCTCGTCGACGAATACGTCGTTGAGCTGCACCGCGCCTGCCGGCGTGCCGTTCGGCGGCGGCGGTACGAAGGTGGCGACCTCCTTTGGCGCATAGGCGTTGGAGATGTCGTAGGCGCGCAGGCCGCCGTTGAAGAACGTGCCGAACACGATGTTCTCCGACTGCCAGGACGTCGGTCGCGGCACGTTCTCGTGGATATTGTGCGTGCCGAAGCGTCCGCCGCGCTTGGCGAAGGCGTCGACCGGCGGCATCGGGCAGGTCGAAATCGAGATCGGATGCTTCTCGTCGCGCATGTCGAGCAGCCAAATCAGCTTCGGCCAGTCCCTGGCCCCGTCTTCGGTCGATTCATCCGCCACCAGCACCAGGTTGCGATCAAACAGCGGCACCGCGGTGTGTGTGAAGCCGGTATAGGGCGGCGAATTGGTCCAATGCGAGACCACCTGCGGCCTCGACTTGTCGGCGATATCCATGATGAACAGGCCGCCGTCGATGTAGCAGAGATAGAGCCGGTCGCCGCGCCGCGGATAGACGTTGGTGTTGTGCGCGCGATAGCCCCTGTCGAGCGGATGGCGCGGCGGCGGCGCGGCACTGTCGCCCTTGCGCGTGCCAGGCATCCACCAGCGCCCGGCCTCGACCGGCTTCGACGGATTGCGCACGTCGATGCAGCGATAGAACTGATCGTCGCGCGGGTGCGTCGGCTCGAAGTCCGGCGCGCCCGAGGCCATGTGGACGTATTCGCCGTCGCAGAACCAGAGCTGGTGCACGCCGCGCGACTGCGGACCGGAGGCGTCAAAGAAGGCGATCGAGCGCGGCTTCTCCGGCACCGACACGTCGAACAGCTCCATCCCGGCGGGCGTCTGACCGGCCTTCTGGCACTGATAGGCGACCGCCATGATGTCGCCGGTCAGCTCCAGCGAGTTCGACCGCATGGAGCTGTGCGGCAGGTCGGTCTGCACCACGATCTTCGGCCGGCGCGGGTCGGTGACGTCGACCGCGGTGAAATTCTTCGGCGCGGTTTCATGCGCCAGCCAGATGATGCGCCGGCCGTCCTTGGCGATCTGCACCGACATGCCTTCGCCCATGCCGCCGAAGCCGCCGAGCTCGTGCTGTGCCAGCAGCCTGAAATTCCAGATGATGGACTGCCCTTCCGCGCCGGGCGAACGATCCGCCATGACGTCGACTCTCCCCATTGCGTGCTACGACAGCCGAGCGAAGTGTAACGGAACGAACCTCGAATGAAAGCGCCGCGAGGCGCCTGCGGTTGCGACGGCACGGGCTTGTGCTAGAGAACGGCGACCCGGCGCGACGACGGAGGGAGAATTCATCATGGCGAAAACTAGGATCGGCTGGATCGGCGCCGGCCGCATGGGCTACCCGATGATCGAGCGGCTGCTGGCGGCCAGTCACGACGTCACGATCTGGAACCGCACGCGCGCCAAGGCCGAGCCGCTGTCGCAGAAGGGCGGCAAGCTGGTCGACAAACCGGTCGATCTCGCCGGCTGTGATGTCGTGTTCTCGATCGTCTCGACCGGCAAGGATTGCGAGGCGGTGCTGTTCGGCAAGGACGGTCTGCTGACCGGCGCGCGCACGCCGAAGACAGTGGTCGACTGCTCATCGATCGGGGTCGAAGAGTCGGCCGCGATCCGCGAACGCCTGAAGGGCGCCGGCGTCAGCTACATCGCCGCGCCGGTGTCGGGCAACGCCAAGGTCATCAAGGCCGGCAAGTTGTCGGCGGTGGTGTCCGGCCCGGAGGCCGACGCCAAGACCGTGATGCCGCTGATCGAGGTGTTCGCGCCGCGCGGCGTGTCTTATGTCGGCGACGGCGAGCTCGCCCGCATCTGCAAGATCGCGCACAACGTCATGCTCGGCGTCGTGATCGAGAACCTGATCGAGATCACGCTGCTCGCCAACAAGATGGGCGTGCCGCGCCACGCCTTCCTCGCCTTCATGAACAACGGCGTGATGGGCTCGATGTTCACGGCCTACAAGACGCCTGCGCTGGTCAATCTCGACTGGTCGACGACCTTCACGCCGGAGCTTCTGCGCAAGGATCTCGATCTCGGCCTCGCGCTCGGCCGCGAATGGGACGTGCCGATGCCGGTCACCGCGGCGGCGCGCGAGGTGCTGCAGGCGCACGTGGGACGGGCAATGAACCGGCCCGACGCCGAGAAGGTTCTGGCCGGTGATTTCGCGCAGATGGCCGAGACCATGGCGGAGCTCGCCGGAATGAAGCTCGAAAGCGAAAACAAGAACGTGGGGAGCGGGCTGGAAAGCTGAGCGGTCAAGAACGCCGGCACGATGGACAAAAAAAGGGCCGCTTGCGCGGCCCTTTGGTGCGTAAGGTGGAGGATTCATGCCGCCATTCGGACCTTGTGGGAGGAGAACGGCGACAGCGCACGGGGATAATCAAGCGGGCGGCGCGCTCCGCCACAAGTAAAATGGGCGTAAATGCCGCGAAATGCTGTTGTCGCGGGCTTAATACCTGTGGGCGATCGGCAGTTCCTCGGCCGGGAACAGCGTGATGACGCGGCAGCCTTTGTCGGTGACGACGACCTCCTCCTCGATGCGGGCGCCGGAATAGCCGTCGGTCGCCGGGCAGTAGGTCTCGATCGCGAACACCATGCCCTCCTTGATCTCGGTCGGGTGGTCGATCGATACCACCCGCGAGATGATCGGCCGCTCGTGCAGCGCGAGGCCGAGCCCGTGCGCGAACTGCAGGCCGAACGCCGATGTTTCATCCGGGAAGCCGAACTCCGGCGCCTTCGGAAACGCCTCGCAGATATGCGCGGTGGTGGCGCCCGGCCGGATGCGTTCGATGGCGTTGTCGAGCCACTCGCGCGCCTTCTTGTAGGCGTCGTGCTGCGCCGGCGTGGCGCGGCCGACATTGAAGGTGCGGTAGTAGCAGGTGCGGTAGCCCATGAACGACTGCAGGATGTCGAAGAACGCCTGGTCGCCGGGCCGGATCAGCCGGTCGGTGAAGTTGTGCGGGTGCGGGTTGCAGCGCTCGCCGGAGATGGCGTTGACCGCCTCGACGTCGTCGGAGCCGTGCCGGTAGAGGAACTCGTTGACCTTGGCGACGATGTCGTTCTCGCGCACGCCAGGCTTGAGCTCCTCATTGACGAGCTGATAGGCGCCATCGACCATCGCCGCGGCGCGGTTGAGCAGCGCAATCTCGTCCTGCGACTTCACCTCGCGCGCCTCCAGCATCACCTGCTGGCCGTCGACGACTTTCAGGCCCGCCTTCTGCAATTCGAACATCATCGGCGGTTCGATGATGTCGACGCCAACCGGCAGTCTGTCGCAGCCGGCCTCCTTGATCAGCGCCGCGATCTCCTTGGCGTGCTTGGCCATCAGGCCGAACGCCGGATCGACCATGCCGCGCATGCCGATGATGCCGGCCTTGCAGTTCTCCGGCTTGAGCCAGGGCGTGTAGAGCTTGTGGTGCACGGCGGCTGAGCCGAAGTCCCACAGGATCGGGTCGGACGAGCCCTTGGTCAGCAGCGCCCAGCGGCAGAGCTTGTCGCGCTCCCACTCGCCGATCTTGGTCGAGGTCAGGTAGCGGATGTTGTTGACGTCGAACACCAGCAGCGCGCCGAGCTCGGACTTGTCGAGCGCCTGCCTGGCGCGGCCGAGCCGGTAGCGGTGCAGCCGCCGGTAGTCGACGCGTTCCTCGAAGTCGACCCCCATGATGCCGAGCGAGGGCAGCGCGCGGCCCCAGTTGTGGCGCGGGTTGATGTCCTCGGCGCGGATCTGCACCGGCTCACGCGTGCGTTCGTCCATAGATATTCTCCTAAGCTTCCCCGTCATCCTGAGGCGCCCGCGCGAAGCGCGGGCCTCGAAGGATGAACGGCCCGGAACAGAGTTACTGTCTGCGCTAGACTATCACAATGGCAGTCTCTGTTTACATGCTGCGTTGTCGTGACGGCTCCTATTACGTGGGCTCGGCGAACCAGTTGGAACGCAGGCTTTCAGAGCATCAAACCGGAGCCTATGGCGGCTATACCAGCATACGGTTGCCGGTCGAACTCGTGTGGTCGCAGTCGTTCGAGCATGCGGCCGACGCCGTTGCCGCCGAGCGGCAATTGAAGGGCTGGAGCCGTGCCAAGAAAGAGGCGCTGATCTGCGGCGATTGGATGCTCGTTCAGATTCTGTCCCGCCGCCGCGGGGGCAAACCCAAACCGTCACCCTGAGGTGCGCGGCGTACGCCGCGCCTCGAAGGGTGACGCCCAGATATTGCAACGATCGGGCCGTTCATCCTTCGAGGCTCGCCGCAAATGCGGCTCGCACCTCAGGATGACGGATCAAAAGCTGAATACAAATCACGCCACCTTGCGGCCCCACAATCGCGACGAGGCGAGGTCGGCGCCCTCGCGCAGCGCCCGCAGCTTGAGCCACACCGCCGGCTCGATCACCCATTCGCGGTTGGTGAAGGTGCCGAAGCCGCAGTCGGTCGAGGCAATCACCCGCTCGCGGTCGCCGACGGCTTTCACCGCATCTTCGATCCGGCGCGCCACGACCTCCGGATGCTCGACGATGTTGCTGGTCGTCTCGATCACGCCGGGGACCAGGATCATGTCCTTCGGCAGCGGGTGCTGGGCGAACGCCATGTGCTCGTGGGCGTGGCGCGGATTGGCGAACTCGATCGACAGCGCGCCGACATTGGCCTGGTAGAGCACGGGCAGGATTTTCGCGAGCGAGACGTCGTGGATGTGCGGGCCTTCCCAGTTGCCATAGCAGACGTGGAGCCGCACCCGGTCGCGCGGGATGCCTTCGATCCCGGCATTGATGACGGCAATGTGCTTCTCGACGCGCCTGACGAAGTCGTCGTCGCTCAGGTCGCGATACATCATGGTGCGGTCCATCGCGAGATCCGGCGCGTCGATCTGCAGCAGTAGGCCAGCCTTCGCGATTGCTTGGTATTCGTTCTTCATCTCGCGCGCGATGGCGTCGAGATAGGCGTCGTGGCTGTCGTAGTAGGCGTTCATCATCGTCGAGGAGATGATGCCGGGCGA